>JAGTSD010000315.1 GCA_018262135.1 Pseudomonadota bacterium
AGGCATGAAAAAAATGCTGTGCACGGTACGCCCTACATCTCGAATCGCGGGGACCCAGGCCGGTTAAACCGCGATCCGCCACTCGATTAGCATACCGGAACGGCGAACCGACCGGTCATGATGTAATGATACAACGTTGTGTCAGAATTGCAAAAGAATGTTGTGCCAGCAATAACTGGTCGCATTTTGCGCGTTATCCTAGCATTTTGGCAAGCCATTTTTTGTGATAATCCCGCGAGAATTCCGTTTGTTGCAAAAATCCAACTGTCAGGTTGCGCCGGATGGCCCCCCAATTTCGGACCGGATTCGATCATTATGATCTCTCTCCATGATCGCGTGCGCGCCGTCGTCTGGCGCGAGGATGCTTTGGAATTGCTGGATCAGCGCCGGTTGCCGGACACCGTCGTTTATCGGCGGCTGACGGTCGCGGCAGAAGTCGCCGGGGCCATTCGGGGCATGGTGGTACGAGGCGCGCCGGCTATCGGCATCGCCGCCGCGTATGGGGTCGTGTTGGCGGCGCGCGCCCGCTACGCCGAGCATCCGGATCGCTGGCGCGAGCGGATCACAGCGGATCTTGCCGAACTGGCCGCTGCCCGGCCCACTGCCGTCAACCTGGTTTGGGCGTTGCGGCGGATGGAGCGGGTTATTGCCCAAACTGCTGGCGATCCGGCGGAACGGTTGTTGGCTGAAGCGCGGATGATTCATGAAGAGGATATCGCCGCGAACCGGCGGATGGGCGAACTGGGGGCAGCGCTGTTGGGCGAGCGTGGGGCGGTGCT
Source organism: Pseudomonadota bacterium (assembly GCA_018262135.1). Classification (GTDB taxonomy): domain Bacteria; phylum Pseudomonadota; class Gammaproteobacteria; order Competibacterales; family Competibacteraceae; genus Contendibacter. Next base: position 780 of record JAGTSD010000315.1, read on the forward strand.
GACTCATTGTAATGCCGGCGCGCTGGCCACCGGCGGCTACGGCACCGCGCTGGGGGTCATCCGGCGGGGCTATGAGGCGGGACTGGTGGAGCGGGTCTATGCCGATGAAACCCGGCCGTGGTTGCAGGGGGCGCGGCTGACCGCCTGGGAACTGGTACGGGATGGAATTCCGGTGACGTTGCTGGCCGATGGGGCGGCGGCAGCGTTGATGAGCCAGAGCGCAGTGCGCTGGGTGATCGTGGGCGCGGACCGAATCGCCGCCAATGGCGATGTCGCCAACAAGATCGGCACCTACGGCCTGGCGGTGGCGGCGCGCCATCACGGAGTACAGTTCATGATAGTGGCGCCTGCTTCCACGGTGGATATGAGCATCGCCAGCGGTGCGGAGATTCCCATCGAGCAGCGCGCCGCCGAGGAATTGCTGACCCTGGGCGGGCAGCCGGTCGCCGCCGCCGGGACCGAGGTGTGGAATCCGTCGTTCGATGTGACTCCAGCGGCGCTGGTGGATGCGCTGGTGACGGAACGGGGCGTGGTGCTGGCCCCGGATGCGGCGAAGATGGCGCGACTGATGGCGGAGTGAGTGAATAGGGGTGGTGCTGGGACCATCGGGACTCGGCGGCCTTGACTCCAATTCGCGTTAAGGATCACTTCGCTGAGCCCGCAGGGGCCTGGTCCCGGAGCGCGCTTTCACTTGGGCGGGTGGAATTCGCGGCGGTTTCCGATGCACTCACGGGGCGGCTGCCGATAATGCCTTGCTCGATCCGCTCCAGCATGTAAGGGAAGAACGGAGTGGAGGACATGCGAATCAGCGAATCCAGACTGACGATGAGCGTCCCGCGCTCACCCCGCGGGGCGACCGCGCCCAGGCTGACGCCGTACTCCTCAAGCGGATCAGGAAGCATGCCATACAGGGAATCGCTCAAGGGAAACGGCAGGGCGACATGCGAAAGCGAAAACACGCCGAGCGGATAGGACAATCCCAATTCACGGGTCTGCTCCGTGGTCGCTCCGGCCGCTGTAACCCGCTCCATGACCTCGCTGGTATCGGGATGGATGTTGGTGATGATCGTGGTTTTGAACGATCGAGGAGGATCCGGCAGGATACGGTTCAACATGGTGTTGGCGCTGACGCGCATGAGCGGGCCGAATTTGGCGCTCCGGTTTAGATCGAACAGGACCAGTTCGCTGCCGTTATCGGGAAGCTGTTGATACAACGCGGTAATAATCGCCCGGGTACTGACGGTAAAATCCACCACCGACTGAAACGTGAGAATGGGGGGCAACTCGGCGAGTTTTCCTTCAGTCGCGTAGCGCGCAATCCGGGGTTGCAGGGCGCGCGTCAGCAACGAAGATTGCCGGGCGCCATTGATTGGGAACGAGTTGTACTTGAAAGGATTAAATTCGGGCACCACGCTGAGCCACGCCGCTTTGGCAAAGGGTGGAAAGATGGCCGGCCAACCGAATACCCCAGCGAACCGGGCCATCTCCGTGATCCCGATCATCGGCGAAATCAGCACGATCCGATCCGGACGGGTCAGCTTCGGGTCACCGACCGCGTCCAGCGCGTACTTCATCGCCAACGCACCGCCGTTGGAGAATCCGATGATATGTAAGGGCAGCGCTGGGCCGATCCGCCGCCGTGCTTCCCGCACCGCCAGATGCGTCGCGGCGACCCAGTCCTCCCAATCAACATTAGTCAGACCGGCTGGCACGGTGCCATGGCCCGGCAGCCGAATGGCGACGGAAACAAAACCGCGGGACTGATAGAGCCGGGCGACGTGACGCAGGCTGTAAGGCGAATCGGTCAGTCCATGCAGGAACACCACGGCGCCGACGGGCGTCCCTTCGGGCTCCAGAATATAGGAACGGTTCCAGTCGGTGGCAAAGTTCCCTGGATAAATCGGGCTGCCTTCAAAGTAGCGATTGGCGGGGACCTGGTCTTCTGGATCCAACTTTTGGGTGACATTGACGCGCACGCTCTCGAAGACCTTGCGCTCCGCAGCCAAATAGTCGTCCCAGGTGATCTTAGCCAGTTCTTGAGCCGTCAGTTCGTCGGGCGCATAGGTGTGCCAAAGCGCCAGCGGCGCGCCGCGCTGCGAGTCAAAGGCGCGCACGGCCAGCAAGGTCACGAGGCTTGCGGTCAACAGCAACCCTCCTATCTTCAACAGCCTGGTGATCTTCGACCTCACGGCCTGGCTCCTCTTTGATTTCTGAATGGCGTATTGACCAGTTCGCTGGGGCGCACAGAACGTTCAGCCACCGCTGGCCTGGAACAAAGCGACCAGCGCATCCTCGGCAGTGCGCAACTCCAGTTGCTGACCTTGGATAGCGTAGGTAGCAGCCGTCGTGAGCGCTTTAAGGTATTCGCTTTCCTGCCGCATCACCCCATCGGGGCTGGAACAAGCCCTGCGCGTCGCCGCCGGCGCCTGGATGGTGATGGATGATCCTTCGGTAACATAGGCGGCCCGATAATGATTGCAGCCGGCCGACCCGCTCAGTACGCCGTCGGTACCCA
>JAGTSD010000316.1 GCA_018262135.1 Pseudomonadota bacterium
ATCGCCATCATCGGGACGGGCATCAGCGGCCTGACTGCCGCCTGGCAACTGCACCGCGAACACGATCTGATGGTGTTCGAGGCTAACGACTATATCGGCGGCCATACCCACACGGTGGACGTGGAGGTCGGGGGACGGAGCCATGCGGTGGATACGGGCTTCATCGTCTTCAACGACTGGACCTATCCGAACTTCATTGACCTGCTGGAACAGCTCGGCGTTGCCTCCCAGCCCACCCTGATGAGCTTCAGCGTGCGCTGCGAGCGCACCGGGCTGGAATACAACGGCGAGAATCTCAACACCCTGTTCGCCCAGCGCCGCAACCTGTTCCGGCCCTCGTTCCACCGGATGATCCGCGACATCCTGCGCTTCAACCGCGAAGCGCTGGCGCTGCTGGACGACCACCGCGACCTCAGTCTGGAAGCCTGGCTGCGGGAAGGGAACTACAGCCGGGAATTCAGCGAGCACTACATCCTGCCGATGGCGGCGGCGATCTGGTCGGCGGAGCCGGGGCTGATGGGCGCGATGCCGGCGCAGTTCTTCGTGCGCTTCTTCAAGAACCATGGCCTGCTCAGCGTCAACGACCGGCCTCAGTGGCGGGTCATCCGGGGCGGCTCGCGCGCCTACGTCGAACCGTTGATCGCGCCATTCCGCGACCGCATCCGGCTGAATTGCCCGGTGGAATGGGTGCGCCGCCACCCGACCCACGTCCAGGTCAAGCCATGGGGTGGTCCGGTGGAGCGGTTCGACGAGGTGATCATCGCTACCCACAGCGACCAGGCGCTACGGCTGCTGGCCGATCCGACGCCGCGCGAGCGGCAAATTTTGGGCGCGATTCCCTATCAGGAAAACGAGGTGGTGCTGCACACCGACACCCGGTTGCTGCCGCGCCGCCAACGGGCGTGGGCGGCCTGGAATTACCATCTGCCGGCGCAACCTCGGGATCGTGTCGCGGTCACTTACAACATGAATATTCTGCAAAGCCTGGACGCGCCGGAGACGTTCTGCGTCACGCTCAACCGCAGCGACGTCATAGACCCGGCGCGCATTTTATACCGGACCACTTATCACCATCCGGTATTCACGGAGGCCGGGGTTCGGGCGCAGGCCTGCCGCGATGAAATTAGCGGCGTCAACCGCACCTGGTACTGCGGTGCCTACTGGAGCTACGGGTTCCACGAGGACGGGGTGAACAGCGGGCTGGCGGTGGCGCGAGGCCTGCTCGAATCATCAAGGATGGCGGCATGAATAGTTGCCTCTACGTCGGCCATGTCCGGCACCGGCGGCTTTTCCCACGCCGGCATGAATTTCGCTATAACCTGTTCATGGCCTACCTCGATCTGGCGGAACTGGAGACCGTGTTCAGGGGCCGCTGGCTGTGGTCTACCCGCCGGCCGGGACTGGCCTGGTTCCGTCGCCAGGATCATTTCGGCGATCCCCAAATCCCGTTAGACGCCTACGTGCGCGATCTGGCGGAACGGCAAACCGGCCGCCGCCCGCAAGGCCCGATCCGCTTGCTGACCCACTTGCGCTACTTCGGCTACTGCATCAATCCGATCAGCATCTATTATTGTTTTAAGCCCGGGGGAGAGGAACTCGACTTTCTGGTCGCCGAAGTCACCAACACCCCCTGGGGCGAGAAGATCGGCTACGTCCTCGACGTGGCTGGGCAGACGGGCAACCAGCGCGCCGAATTTCCGAAAGCCATGCACGTTTCGCCGTTCATGCCGATGGACCTGCGCTATGGCTGGCATTCCACCCCGCCAGGTTCGCATCTGGCGGTGCATCTCGACGTGCTCAAGGGTCCGTCGCGGATGCTCGACGCCACGCTCAGCCTGCGCCGCCAACCGCTCGACGGTCGCGCCATGGCCGGGGTGCTGGCCCGTTTCCCGTTCATGACGCTCAAGGTGGTCGCCGCCATTTACTGGGAAGCGCTGCGATTGCTGTGGAAACGCATACCGATCTTTTCGCATCCCCCGACATCCGGCAAACCCATGGAGAGTTGAAATCATGCAGCCAGAATCGGTGATGTCGTCCCCTCTGGAATTGTCCGCGAACTCCACGCCGCTACCGTGGAACGAACGCTGGTTGCGCGGCGCGGTGTTTCAGCGGCTGGCCAGGCTGGAACAGGGTTGCGTTACGGTGGTGGATGTTGATGGCGCCCGTGAGTTTGGTCGAGTCAGCGCTGACTGTTCGCTACGCGCCACCGTCACCATCCACGATCCCAATGCCTACCGCTTGCTGGCCCTGCGCGGCAGCATCGGCGTCGGCGAGGGTTATATGGCGGGTGACTGGTCCTGCGATGACCTTCCCAGCCTGGTGCGGATCTTCGTGCTGAATCAGGACGCGCTGCTGGGGCTGGAACACGGCCTGACCCGGCTGATGATGCCGCTGTTCCGGTTGCTGTACGCCCGCCGCGACAACAATCATCGCGGCAGCCGCGCCAACATCGCCGCGCATTACGATCTGGGCAACGAGTTCTACCGGCTGTTTCTGGATGACACCCTGATGTACTCGGCGGCCATCTTTCCGACCCCGGACACCGATCTGCGGGAAGCTTCGGTCGCGAAAATCGACCGCATCTGCCGCAAGCTGGAATTGCAACCTGACGATCACCTGCTGGAAATCGGCTCGGGCTGGGGCGGCTTCGCCCTGTACGCCGCGCAACGCTATGGCTGTCGCGTCACCACCACCACCATTTCCCGGGAACAGTACGAACTGGCCCGCGCACGGGTGCGGGAAGCCGGCCTGGAGGACCGGGTGACGGTGCTCTGTCAGGACTACCGCGACTTGCGCGGCGCTTTCGACAAACTGGTGTCCATCGAGATGATCGAAGCGGTCGGCGAGCGCCATTTGAAGACCTATTTCCGCGCCTGCGCCCAACTGCTCAAGCCGCACGGCATGATGCTGTTGCAAGCCATCACCGTCGCCGATCAAAAATACGAACAGTATCGGAACGAAGTGGATTTCATCCGCCACTACATTTTCCCCGGCGGCTTCCTGCCGTCGCTGACCGCCATCGCCGACATCCTGGGCCGGGCCACCGACCTGCGCATCTTCCATCTGGAAGACATCGGCGCGCATTACGCCACCACGCTGCGCCACTGGCGGGAACGGTTCCTGGCCAATCTGGATCGGGTGCGGGCGCTGGGTTTTCCGGACAGCTTCATCCGCATGTGGGAATACTACCTGTGCTACTGCGAGGGCGGCTTCCGCGAACGGGCGATTGGAACCGTGCAAGTCCTGCTGACCAAGCCGTTGTGCCGGCGCGAGCCGCTGACGCCGGCGCTGAAAAATCATGCTTCTGAACCTTATCGCCTTTCAAATCGGCTGGTTCGCCTGCGTGCTGGGCGGGGCGCACGGCTGGCCGTGGCTGGGCGTACTGGTCACCGCTGCCGCCATCGCCCTGCACCTGTACCGAGCGGTGTGGCCACGGCCGGAAGCGATGCTGATCGGACTGAGCGGCCTGCTGGGATTCGTCGCCGATTCGCTGCTGACCTGGACGGGTCTGCTACGGTTCCCGTCCGGGCAGTTCCATCCCGATTTGGCCCCGTACTGGATGGTAGCCATGTGGATGCTGTTCGCCACGACGTTCAACGTCGCGCTGGGCTGGCTGAAACCGCGCCTGGGGCTGGCGGCGTTGCTGGGGATGGTCGCGGGACCGCTGGCCTACTACGGCGGGGCGAAGCTGGGCGGGGTATCGTTCGGTAACCCGGTGGTCAGCCTGCTGGCGGTGGCCGGAGTGTGGACGCTGGCCATGCCGGTGCTGCTGATCATCGCCAGTCGCTGGAACGGGATGGCAGAAACAGCTCCGACCAGTGCCGGACCTTGCACGTCCGCCAAAGCAGATAAGTCAGCGTGACGACGTTGCCGAGCAGGAACAGCGCGATGATCCAGACCGCCGCCCGCCACGGGCTGGGCTCCACCAGCGCCAGCCAGACGGCGATGAACAGCAAACCCACGCCGAGGTCCAGCAGCGTGACCACGCCCCAGGGATCGGCGACGACATGGCGTAGCCCGGCCAGTACAGAGTGCTGGCCGCTGGCGACCAGAATGGCGGCCACGAGCAGGCCGAGCAGGATTCCGCAGACAATGACGGTGATTCGCAGCATGGAGGTTCTCGCAGCGATGAACGGGGCTTTCCAACAAGACCACGCCGGGGGCGGGAAGTGCGTTTGTTGCCCCTCCAGCCCATGACCGGCTTCGACTTGTTCCTCGCCGGTTGGGTGGTCGCGGCCCTGCTGATGCTGGTCGCCTGGCTCGTACAGTGGCGCACCGGCGACGCCGGGGTAGTGGATTTCACTTGGGCTGCCGGACTGGGAGTCCTGGGGCTGGGCTACGCGCTGGCGGCAGACGGCGATCCATGGCGACGGATTCTGGTGGCGATCCTGGCCGGCGGCTGGTCGTTCCGGCTGGCCGCGTATATTCTGTTCAACCGGGTGATCGGCAAGCCGGAAGACGGTCGCTATCAGCGGTTGCGCATGCACTGGCGCGAGTACACTCAACTGAAGTTCTTCGGTTTCTTCCAGGCCCAGGCGCTGCTGACCGCCGTGTTCGCCGTACCGTTTCTGGTGGTCGCGCTGACCCCGGAACGGTTGCCGCTGCCGGCGCTCGTTGCCGCTGTTTTAATCTGGCTGCTGGCGGTGGGCGGCGAGACGCTGGCCGACCGGCAACTGGCGGCCTGGCGGGCCGATCCGGCCCATCGAGGCCGCACCTGCCGGGCGGGGCTGTGGCGCTATTCCCGCCATCCCAACTATTTCTTCGAGTGGCTGCACTGGTGGAGCTATCCGCTGCTGGCCTGGGGATCGCCGGAGTGGTGGCTGACCCTGCTCGG
>JAGTSD010000317.1 GCA_018262135.1 Pseudomonadota bacterium
CTGTCGCCGTATAACGTTTTCCTATACAACAGTCCGTTCCAGTCCCTGATGGCGGCAAATCTGGCGCTGTATGGCGACGATCCGCGGGGCGAGCTCAACATGCGGTTCACCTACGATTTGTGGAAGCATCGCGTATTGCCAGCTTGGCGTCAGGTGATGGGGGAAAACGGCGGCTGGCACGAAGGCGGCGAATATGTCGGCGTCGGCATTGGTCAGGCGGTGTACCAGGTGCCGGCGATGTGGCGCGCTGCCACCGGCGAAGACCTGTTCAAAACCGAGCCGGGAATACGCGGATTTCTGGATTACATGGTCTACCGCAAGCAGCCGGACGGCACCGATTCGCGTTGGGGCGACGCGGGATATTTCGACCGGATCGTACCGGACCTTGTCCCGTTGGCACTCGAATACCGGCACGTCGCCGCCTACAACATCCGTCCGCCCGGGCGCCAGCCCGTCCCCACCAGCTGGCCCTGGGGACCGTTATCCGACGCCAGCCTGCTCGATCCCCGCGCACGCGACGCGCTGCCGCTCGCCCGCCATTTTGACGGCATCGGCCTGGTCGTGGCCCGCAGCGACTGGTCATCAGATGCAACCTATGTGAGTTTCAAGGCGGGCGACAATTTCTGGTCGCATTCGCACCTCGATCAGGGCGCGTTCACCATTTACAAGGGCGGTGGTCTGGCGCTTGACAGCGGCGTCTATGGGCCCAAATACGGCTCCGACCATCACATGAACTACACCTACCAGAGCATCGCGCACAACCTCGTGACCGTCACCGATCCCGAGGACAACGCCCGCGCGGACGGCAAGACCGTGCGCGACATCGCCAACGATGGTGGCCAACGGCGCATCGGCTCCGGCTGGGGACTCGCCTCCGCGCCCATCGACCTGACCGACTGGCAGGCGCAACGCGATCTCTACCACACCGGAAAAATCGAGCGCTACTACGCAAGCCCGGACAGCGTGGTGGCGGTGGCGGATGTCACCCCCGCCTACACCAACAGCCAATCAGGCGCGGGCGAATTCTCGCACCGCACGCGCCGGGTTGAACGGCTGTGGCGAACGTTCATTTATGACCGGGCAGCCGACGTCATCATCGTGCGCGACCTGGTAACGGCCAGCCACGCTGAATTCCAGAAACGCTGGCTGCTGCACACCACCGGGGAGCCTGCCATCATCGGCAATCAGTTCAGCGTCAGCCTGCCGCCCAACGCTGCCCGCAAACAGTCCGGCGGCCAGCTCGCCGCACACGTTCTGTTACCCGAGAATGCACGCCTGGATAAGGTGGGCGGCCCGGGATTCGAATTCTGGGTGGATGGAAAAAATTATGATGAAAACGGTTCGCTCGCCAAGGTGATTGCCCAACGCGGCCAACCGCTCGAACCCGGCAATTGGCGCATGGAAATCTCCCCGCCAACCGCCCAGCGCGCGGATGAATTCCTGGTGGTGCTTATCCCGCAAACCGCCCTTTCCAACAGCACGCCGCACATCCGCAAAATCGAGCGTGGCAACGAACATGGGGTTGAAATCGTCAGTGCGGCAGGCAGTCGCCGATGGTGGTTCAAGGCTGATCGCAATGACGTGGTACTGGAAACTGCGGCGGGGCGCACGCCCATCCACACTCAAGTGAGCACTGAGGAAACGGGCAGCACTCCGTGGAATCAATTCCTGCAGCGATGGCGCAGGATGTTCGATTGATCTTGTTTGATAGATCCTGCAATTGTGGAACCGTTTGGGCAGGCAGACGCGGGAGGGATTCAACCCGGTTCGTGACCGCTTTCGGTTTGCGCTAAGCCACTCACGAACGCGTCTATTTTCCCGATCAAGACCCGCATCATGCTCGATACGCTTTGCCGCCCCGTATCCATCACGATGTCCGCCACTTCACGGTAAAGCGGGTCGCGCTGCGTGTAGAGTTCGCGCAAACGCCCCAGCGGATCCACCGTTTGCAGCAACGGCCGTCCACGGTCATGCCGCGTACGTTCATGCAAGTGCTCGGGCGTGCCGCGCAAATAAATCACCACGCCATTTTTGCGCAACCTGTCGCGGTTATTGGGTGACAACACCGCCCCGCCCCCCGTAGCCAGCACCACGCCAGACAAGGCAGTCAGTTCGGCAATCGCCGCTTCCTCTCGCTTGCGAAAACCGGCTTCGCCCTCGATCTCGAATATGACCGGAATCTTGACGCCAGTGTGTGCCTCGATTTCGTGGTCCGAATCGAAAAAACTACACCCGTAATGTTTGGCCAGCAATCGCCCTACCGTGGTTTTACCGGCGCCCATCAGGCCAACGAGATACAGATTGTCGTGCTTGCTCATGGCGGCATTGTAATGGACGTCAGCCTTGGCGGGCTTTGCGCCATAGCGGGATAAGACGAGAAAAGTGAACGAAAAAAAGCGCGGGACCAGCCCGCGCTTTGGATACTGTACGCGATTAACCGATTAACGCAGCGACAGGCGTTCGTCGAGGATGCGCGGCGTAAGGAAGATAATCAACTCGGTTTTGGTGTTCTCTTTGGTCGTGGACTTGAACATCCATCCAACGCCCGGGATATCGCCCAAAAACGGAACCTTGCTCACGGTTGAGGTTTCTTCACCATCAAATATCCCGCCCAGCACCAGCGTTTCGCCGTTGTTCACCCGCACCTGCGTCTTGATCCGCTTGGTATCGATTGCGGGGTTGTCCTGCAGAACCAGTGAAAGATTGCGCACCGAATCCTTTTGAACCTCAACCGTCAGAATGACCGAGTCATTGTTGAGAATCTGCGGATCAACCAGCAAACACAGGAAGGCATCCTTGAACGTGACGGTAGCGGGGTTGTTTGCCGTTCCCGGAGTAATGTAGGGAATTTGCGTACCGTTCAGAATCACCGCCGGCTTTTGGTTGGTGGTCATCACGCGAGGATTGGAAATCACCTTGCCCCGGTTTTCCTCTTCCAGCGCACGCAATTCCAGGTTCAGCAAATTGCCGCTGGCCGGATCCAGCAAGCTCACCAGAAAATTGCCAGCCGTGGGGGAGAGGGGCAGCGCTTGTCCAATACCAGCTGCATTACTGGGGTTGACACCCCCAACCTGGAAACTCAGGCGCGTACCCAGATCACGGCTCCAGCCATCGGTTGCCAGCACCACGCGCGCTTCGATCATGACCTGGCGCGCAGGCACATCCAGACGGGTGATGAGTTCACGCACTTCCTGAATCTTGCGCTGGGTGTCGGTAATGATCAGCGTGTTGGTTTTCAGTTCATAGGTGGCACGACCGCGCTTGGTCAGAATTTTCTGATCGCTCTTG
>JAGTSD010000318.1 GCA_018262135.1 Pseudomonadota bacterium
GGGCGCCGGTCAGGTCGGGGCGGTCCATGAAGCCGAAGAACACTTCCACCCGATGGTAGCGTTCGCCCAGGTGCGCCACCTTCACGCGCTGTTCATCGGGCACAAAGGGTTCGTCGGTGAAATTCACGTTGAGGATCACCACTCGCTCATGCAGGCTCTTGTAATGCTTGAGGCTGTGCAGCAGCGAATGTGGCACCTGCTCCGGATGCGGGGTCAGGAAAACGGCCGTGCCCGAGATGGTTGGAATGTCGGCGCCGCTCATGCTCTGCACAAACGCAGCGAGCGGCATGGCATCGCGGTCGCGGCGGGCCTTGAGCAGGGCGCGTCCCTGTTTCCAGGTGGTCATCAGGAGGAACAGGCCGCCGGCGAAGGCCAGGGGAAACCAGCCGCCGTCGGCGATCTTGGTCAGGTTGGCGCTGAAGAAGGCGATGTCGACAGTCAGGAAAGCGCCCAGGATCAGCATGCTGCGCGTAGTGCTCCAGCCCCAGACTCGCCGCGCCACCACATAGACCAGCAGGGTGGTGATGATCATGGTGCCGGACACGGAAATGCCGTAGGCCGCGGCGAGACTCGACGACGAACCGAAAGCCAGCACCAGCGCCACGACCGCGACGAACAGCGCCCAGTTCACCGCCGGCAGGTAGATCTGGCCGCGCTCCTGGCTCGAGGTGTGCTGCACATGCATGCGCGGCGTGTAGCCGAGCTGGATGGCCTGATGCGTGATCGAAAATACGCCGGAAATCACCGCCTGGGACGCGATAACCGTGGCCGCCCCGGCCAGGATCACCAGAGGATACAGCGCCCAGTCTGGCGCCATGTGATAGAAGGGGTGGGCGATTGCCTCGGGGCGGGTGAGCAGCAGCGCGCCCTGGCCGAAGTAGTTCAGCGTCAGGGCCGGCAGCACCAGACCCAGCCAGGCCAGCCGCACCGGTTTGGCGCCGAAGTGGCCCATGTCGGCGTACAGCGTCTCGGCGCCGGTCACCGCCAGAAACACCGCCCCCATCGACAGGAAGGCCATGCCCGGTTGAACCAGGAAAAACGCTACCGCATGGTGCGGCGACAGCGCCGCCAGCACGCCCGGGCTGTGTGCAATGTTGGCGATGCCGAGCAGGGCCAGCACCAGGAACCAGATTGTGGTGATGGGGCCGAACAATCCGCCCACGCGACCGGTGCCGTGGCGCTGCACCCAGAACAGGCCGAACAGGATGCCAAGCGTGAGGGGAATGACCCAGGGCTTGAAGGCGGGCGTCGCCACTTCCAGTCCTTCCACGGCGGAGAGCACCGAAATGGCCGGCGTGATGATGCCGTCGCCATAAAACAGCGCCGCGCCGAACAGACCCAGCAGCACCAGGGCGCGGGCCTGGCGGGCATTTTGCGTGTGCCGATGAACCAGTGCGATCAGGGCCATGATGCCGCCTTCGCCCTTGTTGTTTGCGCGCATGATGAGCGCGGCATATTTCACCGATACCACCAGCAGCAGGGTCCAGAAGATCAGGGACAGGATGCCGAGAATGTTGTCCGGCGTGATGGGCACCGGATGATGCGCCCCGGCGAACACTTCCTTGATGGCGTAGAGCGGGCTGGTGCCGATGTCGCCATACACTACGCCGAGGGCGGCCAGGGTCAGTGCGGGCAGGCGTTTGTTGTCGGGAGCAGGATTCATTGCAGTGGTCCATGAAAGCGGATAGGACGGATGCTGGCAGGCCGCGCGTAAAAATGGTGTAAACGTGTTGTGTTTTATGCCCGGTCAGATTTCCATGCGGTAGCCCACCCCGGTTTCCGTCAGCAGATGCCGGGGCCGGGCCGGGTCGGATTCCAGCTTGTGGCGCAGCCTCCCCACATACACCCGCAGGGTGTGGCCGCTTTCTCCATAACCGGGTCCCCATACCTCGCGCAGGATCTGGCGGTGGGTGAGGACCCGGCCGGCGTGAGCGATCAGAAATGTCAGCAGGCGGTATTCGATCGGGGTGAGGTGCACCGGATCGCCTGCCCGGCTGACCGACCGCCGTTCAAGATCGACCGTCACGTCGCCGAAGCGGAACAGCGGTTCCTCCGCCTCGCCCGGCGTGGCTCGGCGGCGCAACTGGGCACGCACCCGGGCCAGCAGTTCCGCCATGCCGAAGGGCTTGACCAGGTAATCGTCGGCGCCGGCATCCAGCGCAGCCACCTTGTCCGGCTCCTGTCCGCGCGCGGACAGGATGATGACCGGCGCCGTCGAGCGCGCCCGGAACGGGCCGATGAAATCGAGGCCGTCGCCGTCCGGTAAACCCAGATCGAGCAGCACCAGATCGGGTCCCAGGCGCGAAGCTGCGACGCCGACGTCGAGGCGGCCGGCTTCCTGCACTGTGCAGCCCTCGCTTTCCAGCGCCAGCCGCAGGAAACGGCGGATTTGCGGATCGTCCTCGACGATGAGCACCCGGGTCATGCGGCTTCCGGTTCCTCGCCAACGTCCGGCGGCGTGCCCAGGGGCAAGGTGAACGTGACGCGGGCGCCGCCATCCGGCCCGTTCTCCAGCCGCAGTTTTCCGCCGTGCGCGGTCACGATGGCCTGGCAGATGGAGAGGCCCAGGCCGAGAGATGCAGGCGCGTCGAAACCCGCTTCGGACGGGAAGCCCGGGCCGCTGTCCCGCACGCTCACCTCGGCCACGTCTCCGCGAACGCGCGCCTCCACGAAAACCAGGGTGCCCGGCGGGGTATGTTTGGCGGCATTGTCCAGCAGGTTGCCCAGCACGCGTTCCAGCAGCACGGCGTCGAACTGCAGCAGCGGCAGGCCGGGGTCGAGGTCGACCGACACCGGATGCGCGTCGAGCACCGGCCCCAGCCGCTGGATGGCGGCGCCCACGATTTCCTCCAGCGGCTGCCATTCCAGATTGAGCGGTTGCCTGCCCTGCGTCAGCCGTGCCAGTTCCAGCAGATTGTTGACCATCTCGGCCAGCGACTGCGCCTGGTCGCGCAGCGCGCGCGCCGTCTCGTCATGCGGCGGCGGCAGTTTGGGGCGGGCCAGCACGAGCGTGTCGGCCAGGCCTACCAGCGCGGCGAGCGGCGTGCGCAGATCGTGCGACAGGCTGGCCAGGATCGAATGGCGCAGCCGCTCCGCCTCGGCCTGCATGCGGGTTTCCTGGACCATCTCCACATAGCGCAGCCGCTCGCGCGCCACCGCGGCGAGCTGGCCGGTGACGAGCGCCACCGCCAGCATGACCGCGAAGGTGATCAGGTGCTGGGCGTCGGCTACCGCAAACGAGAAATGCGGCTGGATAAAAAAGAAATCGAACAGGGCGACGGC
>JAGTSD010000319.1 GCA_018262135.1 Pseudomonadota bacterium
GAACCTGGGTAAGCTGGACGGCGGGACGGCCCTGACCGTGGCACACGCCCGCCAGATCGGCAAGCCGTGCCGGGTGGTGGCGCTGGAGGAGGGATCGAGCCGGCAGCGTTTCGGGCGTGGCTGGACGAACACCGAATCGCGGTCCTGAACGTCGCCGGTCCCCGCGAACGCCAGCGGTCGGGGGGGTACGCGGCGGAAACGTCGTTGTCTTACCCGACCCCCTGAAAGGGCGTATGATCCATCCGCACGGCTTTCCCGGTTTCCCCTGATGCTGACCGGCCCATCGGCCGAGGACGCAACGCCTCATGCCCGTGCCCGCTCTACCCCGCCCGCTGCGGTTAACCGCTTCTGCCTGGACCAGAACGCTGGCGGTGGCGCTGGTGGTGCTCGCGGCACTGCTGTTGCTCTGGCTGAGCCTGTTCGTGGTCGAGCCGACCGAGATGGCCGGCGTGCGCCGGTTCGGCACGGTGACCACCGCCGAACCGCTGGGGCCGGGCATTTATCTCAAGCTGCCGCTCGTGGACCGGGTGGACCGGTTGCAGGTATCGCTCGATATCCTGCGGGTGGCGGATTTGACCATGTACACCGTGGACAACCAGTGGGTGAAGATCTCGGTGGGCATGACCTACCGTATTCCCGCGGCAGCGGTGTTTCGCCTGCTGTATCAGGTCGGGCGATCGGGCAGCTTCGGCATCCGCGAGAACGTCGAACCGATCATCGCCGATCGAGCCATGCGGGTGTTCGCCCGCCGCAACACCATCAAGATTTCCGAGGAACGCGAAGTGATCGCCAACGAAATCCGCCAGGCGGTGACCACGCGCTTGGCGGAACTGTTCGGGCTCGATGTCGTGGACCTGCAAATCGCCAAAATCGAATACAGTCCGACGTTCGTCGCCAGCGTCGAGGCGGCGGTGAAGGCCAAAAACGACGCGGTGGCGGCGGAAAACACGGTCAACCGCATCCGTTTCGAGGCCGAACAACTGCGGGTGCGGGCGCAGGGCGAAGCCGACGCGGCGGCGATCCAGGCGGAAGGGCACAAGCGTGCGGCCATCCTCCGCGCGCAGGGCGAAGCCGAGGTGGTGCGGTTGCTGGGCGAGGCGCAAGCGGCCAGCCTGCGGGCGCGGGGCGAGGCGGTCACCGTCCATCCCCAAGTGGTGGAACTGACCAAGGCGGACCGTTGGAATGGCGTCATGCCGCTGACGGTGCTGGGCGGTCGCGAGGCCCTGCCGCTGGTCAACCTCAATCCGCCATTGCCCTTGGCGAAATCGGCTACGCCCGATGTGGCGCCAGCAGAACCGGCCAAGAGCGCGCCGCGCTAAACAGCCGGCCACGTTCCGGGACTGGCTGGCGGCCCACCCCATCACCGTGCCGAACGTGGCCGGCCCGCGCGAGAGCCAGCGGCCAGGGGTGTATGCGGCGGCGGTGCGCTGTCTGGAACCGTTGCTCCTCAAAATGAGGGTTGTGCTCCCAAAATGACCGGAAAAATTTTCGGCGGTTTGGGCTTACATCCCCTATCTCAACATCGCAAAGGAACATGGTTATGAACGTGACCCTGACGGTGCTTGGGACGCGCGGGGACGTGCAACCGATGGTGGCGTTAGGAATCGGCTTGCAGGCCGCCGGCCATCGGGTCAAGCTGCTGACCCATCCGGCATTCGAACCGTTCGTCCGGGACGCCGGCCTGGATTTTCATGGGTTGCCGGGCGTTGATATCAAGGCGATGGTCGGACGATTGACCGAACGCGCGGTGCGGAAAGGCGCGAACGGCAATCAACTGATTCTGGCCATACACGCGCTGCGGCGACTGAAGGCGGACCTTCCGGTCATCGGTGATGCCTATTGGGAAGCCTGTCGCGGGGCGGAACTGATCGTTGCGAACCCGGTCTTGATCGCGATTCCGGACTCGGTGGCGGAAAAACTGGCGATTCCGCTGGTGATCGCGGCGCTGCAACCGTTTGACAGGACCGACGAATTCCCGTTTCCCTGGGTGTATCCCCGGTCACTGGGCCGCCTGCTCAATCGTTGGAGCTATCCGCTGATGGCTCTGGCAGCTTGGCCGTCCCTCGCCGCGCCCGTCAATCGGTGGCGGCAAGCGCATTTAGCGCTGCCCGCGCTGCCCCTGACCTATCTGCTGCGCCGTCTCCACGCAACGGTCCCGAGGCTGTACGGGTTCAGCGCGCACGTCGTTCCCAAACCCCGGGATTGGCCAGCGCACAGCCAGATCACCGGTTACTGGTTCCTGCCGCGCGCCGAGCCGTGGCGGCCGCCGGACGCCTTGACGGATTTTCTGGCGGCCGGCCCGCCGCCGGTCGCGGTCGGATTCGGCAGCATGGTCGTCCACCACCCGGAAGAAAGCGCGGCCATCATCGTCCGGGCGTTAACGCGCGCCCGACAGCGCGGCGTCCTGTTGACCGGGTGGGGCGGCCTCCAGCCCTCCGATCTGCCGGATCATATTTTGGCCATAGACGCCGCGCCCCATGACTGGCTCTTTCCGCGGATGACGGCGGTGGTCCATCACGGCGGCGCGGGCAGCACGGCCGCCGGGTTCCGCGCCGGCATCCCCACGATCGTGATTCCCTTCATGATGGATCAACCGTTCTGGGCGCAACGGGTGCAGGATTTAGGGGTCGGCCCCCCACCGATCCCGCGCGGCCAGTTGACCGTGGAGCGGCTCGCGGCCGCGCTTGAGACCGCCGTCAGCGATCGCGGGATGCGGCACCGCGCGGCGGAATTGGGAGCGAACATTCGCCAAGAAGACGGCGTCGCCAACGCGGTGGCTGGCATTCAACGGATTCTGACGACCGGAACCCTCTGAAGACCTGCGCGCAGGTTCAAGGATGCTATGGACATCAAACCGATCCGCACCAAAGCCGACGATCGGGCGGCGCGGGCGGGCCGACCGCCCCGACAGGCAGTCCATCCCTTCACCTGTCGGCGTCGAGGAGGACGCGCCGTTTCAGGGACATCTTGACATATCCCCCGGTCGTGGGCGGCGTGGTGGCGCGCGCCAACGGATCGACCTCTTCCGCAGCGGCTGCTTTCCTCGGGCGGGGCGTTTTGGCGTCGGCCTGCTGTTCGGGCGTGACCTCGCCGGTCGGTTGCCCGTCCAGATCGTAACGCGGACCGCCCCGCACCAGCGCCTTGCGGTAGGCCGGGGCGCCGGTGTAGACCTTCAGCGCCCGGCGGAGTGGGGTGCGGCTCAGGTCGGCCAGGGCTGGATGGACGCCGGCCAGCGCCAGCAATTCCTCGCCCAGGCCGATCTTGAGTGGCTTGGGCACCT
>JAGTSD010000048.1 GCA_018262135.1 Pseudomonadota bacterium
CCGTCAACCAGAACTGCACTTCCGGCATGCGCGCGCTGGAAATCGCCTGCCACAACATCATGCTGGGCCAGACCGAGATCGGGCTGGTAGTGGGCGTGGAGAGCATGACCAACGCGCCCTATCTGCTGCCCAAGGGCCGCATGGGTTACCGGATGGGGCAGGGCAACATTGAGGACAGCATGATTTACGATGGCCTGTTCGACGAACTGGTGCCCGGCCACATGGCGATGACGGCGGAAAATGTCGCGGTTAAGTACGGTATCACCCGGCAGGAATGCGACGAACTGGCGCTGATCAGCCACACCCGTTGCACCACCGCTACCAAGGAAGGGATTTTCAAGCGCGAGATCGTCCCCGTCGAACTCAAGTCCAAGAAAGGTTCGACCTTCTTCGATACTGACGAGAACTTCATCCCCGACGCCAGCCTGGAGAAAATGGCCAAGTTGTCGCCCGCCTTCAAGAAGGATGGGGTAGTGACCGCCGCTAATGCCTCCAGCATCAACGACGGCGCCAGCGCGGTGGTGATCATGTCGCTGGACAAGGCTAAGGCCATGGGCATCAAGCCGCTGATGAAGCTGGTCAATATCTGCAATGCTGGCATTGATCCGGCGGTCATGGGCCTTGGTCCGGCGGTGGCGATTCCCAAGTGCCTCAAGCAGGCCGACCTGAAGTTTACGGATATTGAATACTGGGAAGTCAACGAAGCCTTCGCCGCGCAGTGGCTGGGCGTGGGGCGGATGCTCAAGGAAGAGCAGGGCATGATTCTGAGCCCGGATAACTGCAACTTTAACGGTTCCGGCATTGCCCTGGGTCATCCGGTCGGTTCCACTGGCCTGCGCATTGTGGTTAGCCTTTACTACGAACTGGAGCGGCAAGGCAAGAGCCTCGGCGGCGCTTCCCTGTGCGTCGGCACCGGTCCTTCCATGGCCTCGTTGTGGACGCGCGACATCTAAACTGATCGCGTTCCATTGCAGGCGGTCCTTTCGGGGGCCGCCTTAATCATTTCTGATTTTTATATCATCATCTGATGTTTTCCTAGTCCATCCACCCAATTCCAGTATAATCACTAACCTCTCGAACCCTCGAAACCAGGAGCTTCTCTTTCCATGCTGGACCCAAAACTGCTCAGAAGCGAGTTGGAAGCCACCGCCGCCCAACTCGCCCGACGCGGCCATACCCTGGATGTGGAACACATCACCGTACTGGAAACCCAACGCAAGACCCTGCAAGTCCAGACCCAGAAACTCCAGAACGAGCGCAACACCCGCTCCAAAGCCATCGGTCGCGCCAAGGCAAGCGGCCAGGACATTCAACCCCTGCTGGACGAAATCGCTGGCTTGGGCGACGCACTCAAACAGACCGAAGCCGAACTCGACGCCATCCAAAGCCAACTGCTCGAGCTCCAGCTTGGCATTCCCAACATTCCCCATGCCACCACGCCCACTGGCGACAATGAAGCGGATAACGTGGAAATCCGTCGCTGGGGCGAACCGCGCCGCTTTGTATTCGAGCCACGCGATCATGTGGATCTGGGCGGGGATGGCGGGCTGGATTTTGAAGCCGGCGCCAAATTGACCGGAGCCCGTTTCGTCGTCATCCGAGGCCAACTGGCGCGGCTGCACCGGGCGCTGATTCAGTTGATGCTGGATCTGCACACCCAGGAACATGGCTACCGGGAAGTCTACGTACCCTACATGGTCAACGCCGACAGCCTGCGCGGCACCGGTCAACTGCCCAAGTTTGAAGCAGACTTGTTCAAGCTCAGTGGCGAACTGAGCTACTACCTGATCCCTACCGCCGAGGTGCCGGTCACCAACCTGGCGCGCGACGCTATCCTGAGCGCGGAGCAATTACCGTTGTGCTACGTCTGCCATACGCCGTGTTTCCGTAGCGAAGCCGGTTCCTATGGCAAGGATGTGCGCGGCATGATCCGCCAGCATCAATTCGAGAAAGTGGAGCTGGTGCAAATCGTCCGCCCGGAAGATTCCTACGCGGCGCTGGAAGCATTAACCCATCATGCCGAAACCGTCCTGCAACGGCTGGAATTACCTTATCGGGTCGTGGCGCTCTGCACGGGCGATATCGGTTTTGCTTCCGCCAAGACTTACGATCTGGAAGTCTGGCTGCCCGGCCAAGGAAAATACCGGGAAATTTCCTCGTGCAGCAACTTCGAGGATTTCCAGGCCCGTCGGTTGCAGGCACGCTGGCGCAATCCCGCCACCGGCAAGCCGGAACTGGTTCACACTCTCAACGGTTCGGGGCTGGCGGTAGGGCGGACGCTGGTGGCAGTGATGGAAAACTACCAGGACGAACGCGGCCATATCCGTATTCCAGCGGCGCTCAAACCCTACCTGAACGGGCTGGACTCCATCGTCCCGGACGGGCGCTGAACCGCGCACTCTTTTGTTACCCCCTGAAAAACCAATACGGACAACGTCATGATTGTCATCATGGATTCCAGCATTACCGAGCATTCCGAAGAGTACCAGCGGACGTTCGATTATCTATCCCAGTTGCCAGGTATCGCCGCGCACATCCACAAGGTGCAAGGCGCCGAACAGATACTGACTGAAATCTATCTGATCGGCGATACCAGCAAGCTGGCCGCCGACGAACTGCATGCCCTGCCCGGGGTGGAGCGAGTGATCCGGGTGTCGGAAGAGTACCGCATCCTGGGGCGGCATCGGGACCAACAGCGGGTCAGCGGCTTCGAATACAACGGCGTACAGTTCAGTCAGGACACGCTCCACGTGTTCGCCGGTCTATGCGCGGTAGACACGCCCGAACACGTGGAAATCATGCTCAAGGCGTTGCGGGATCACAGCCAGGTCTGCACCCGGATGGGAGCCTACAAGCCACGCACCAATCCCTATTCGTTTCAAGGACACGGCAAGGATTGCCTGCCTTACGTATTCGAACTGGCGGGCAAATATGGGATCAAGGTCATCGCCATGGAAGTCACCCACGAAAGCCACGTGGACGAAATCCACGAAAGCCTGGAGCAGGCCGGCCAGCCGACCGGGGTGATGGTGCAAATCGGCACTCGCAATACCCAGAATTTCGAACTGCTCAAGTCGGTGGGACGCCAGCAGGAATATCCGGTGCTGTTCAAGCGGGGCTTTGGCATCACCCTGAACGAATCACTCAACGCTGCTGAATATCTGGCCAGTGAGGGCAATTCCCGGGTGATATTCTGCCTGCGCGGGGTTAAGACCAACATGGGCGATCCGCATCGCAACCTGGTGGATTTCAGTCATGTGCCCGTAGTGAAGCGGTTGACCCGGATGCCGGTCTGCGTGGATCCCTCGCACTCGGTTGGCTCCCGCGAACGGGCGCCAGACGGCATTCTCGATCTGATGCACGCTACCGCACAGGGCGTGGCGGCGGGGGCCAATATGGTACTGGTGGATTTCCACCCGGCGCCAGCCAAGGCGCTGGTGGATGGGCCACAAGCCCTGTTGATGAGCGAACTGGGCTGGTTTCTGGAGGATGTCGCCTTGGCGCGAGAGTGTTACGAAAAACGCCAGACGCTGGCGGAACGGCAGAGAGTCGGAAAACGCTGAAGGAGTGTAAGGATTTGGCCAAGAATAATTTCCCTACCGAGTCTGAATCACGGATTAAACGGATTACCGGATGATACAGAACAATCCGGTGGCATCCGTGGCATCCGTGGCATCCGTGGCAATCCGTGATTCAGACATTGAATTACCGGAAAATTGACCTGGCAAACTCAGTTCGGGAAGTTGTTGTCAGCCAAATCCTAAGTACGGTCGGGTTATTTATATCATCATCTTTCGATTATTAACTCAATCCAAGTAATACATCCCGCGCCTGATTCAACCGTGCTGCCAAATAGGATGACCCACCATGGTCAGGGTGAACACGCTGAATCAGGCGCCGGTAAGCAGCCTGAATCTCCTCACGGCTGGCCCCTGGTTGCAGACCCAGAATCTGGAACGCCTCGGCCCGGTCCATGGTTCCAGATATCCTATCAGCACCGCCACGTCCCGAATCGTGTAACCGCTCGCGCCAATCCACGCCAGCATGGCGGTCCAGATAGGCTTCCAGCACCGCCACTGACTGAGCGTCCTCCTGGCATTCCCACCACAGGTTCAACTGATCCTGCAACGATAAATCCTGCAGGGAGCGCCCTGCAAAGCAGCCTTCCAGCACCCGGCCCGACATTGCACCTGTAGCATGATCCAGGTCCATCGAAAGAAAACGAGTCGCAACTGTGGAACGGCCCGACGCTCCCGGTTTGGCCGAGGAGCGAGGAGAGGGCAGAGGGCGAGTATTCAGCCAACGCAGCAGAAACGGTGCCAGCACAGTCAGTAACGGCACGGCGATTTCGGCCCCACCCCGCACGGTCAGCAGCAGCAATGAAGCCGCTACGCCAGCAGCGATTAACAGACGCGGACCTTGTCCACCCCAGGAGAAACGACGAAGCGAGCGGAAAAGAAAGTACGCGCCGATCAGCGCGGCTAAGACGAGCAGCACCCGTACCAGCATTGGCCCTCGCTCAAAGTTGTTGGGTCAGTTGCTGGATGAGACCACCATGGCGCTTACCAAATTCCGCCAATGCCGGGCGACCCCCGACGGCATAGACCGCGACCGCGCCGAGCAGATCGCGTAATTGCCGGGCGCTGCCGACATCAAAGGCGCAGTAAGCGCCGCGCGTCAAGCGAGCAATTTCCCGGAAACCAAGCACCGCATCGGGATCATGGCCTTCCTGAAAAACAAAAGCCGGAACTCCCAGCAGGCCCAATTGCCCAGCCTGATGGCAAAGCAGGTCAATGGGTTCCTCCAGACAGTCGCCGACCAGCACCAGCGCATTAACCCGATGTTGCCGGGTTTCGCGAACAGTGTGTTCCAGCACCCGCCCGATCTGGGTCAAGCCGCCCCGGCATTGCACTGAGGTCATGCGCCGTTGCAGTTCGGCGGAATCGGTCAGCCATGGTTCGATCTGAAATTCGCCACAGCCTCGATACCAGACCAGTTGCAGTGCCAGCCCCCCGAGTTCCGCTGCCGTCGCGAACATGTCGCCCTGCAACTGACAGGCGCGATCCCAGGTGGGTTGGCGGCTGGCGGTCGCATCCAGGGCGAAGATTAGCCGACCACGCGGCGCCGAGAGCGCTGGAGCTTTCGCTACTCGGCGGAGGAATTCAGCAACCTCGGTGGAAGTGGACTGGATCTGTTTCACGGCCGTATCACATCACTTCCGCAACACGTAGGTCCCCGGCGCATCGCAGATCGGGTACAGCCCCTTCTCCGGCGCTCCCATCGCGTGCGGCGAGACCTGATGCTCGGCCGAATGTTGCACCAGCCAGGCCTGCCAGGCCGGCCACCAGGAGCCTTGCTGTTTGGGCGTGGTAGCATGCCAGGTATCCGGATCGATGTAGCGATCCTGATCGGTGCGGGATGCCATCTGATAGGTGCGCCGACCATGCCCCGGCTCGCTGACGATACCGGCATTATGGCCACCGCTGGTCAGCAGGAAGGTCACTTCGTCGGCATCCGCCAGCAGGGTGATCTTGTATACCGAACGCCACGGTGCAACATGATCCTGTTCGGTAGCGACTGTAAAGATTGGAGCGCGAATATCGGTTATCGCGATGGGCCGCCCGCCGACCATGTAATGGCCAGTGGCAAGTTCGTTGCCAAGGAAAATGCGCCGCAAGTATTCGGAATGCATGCGGAAAGGCATCCGGGTCTGGTCAGCATTCCAGGACATCAGGTCATTCAGTGATTGGCGCTTACCCAGCAGATAGTCGTGGACTAGCCGCGACCAGATCAAATCATTGGAACGCAGTAACTGAAACGCACCCACCATTTGATCGGCATCCAGATAGCCCTGATCCCACATCATGTCTTCCAGGAAGGCAACCTGGCTTTCGTTGATGAACAACAGCAATTCACCCGCTTCGGTGAAGTCGGTCTGGGCTGCAAACAGAGTCATGGTCTTGATGCGTTTATCGCCATCGCGGGCCATGGCAGCGGCGGTAATGGTCAGCAGGGTACCACCCAGACAGTAACCGACCATGTGAATCTTGCGCCCCGGCAGAATCGTGGAAATCGTATCAATTGCCGCCATCACCCCATTTTGGCGATAGTCTTCCATGCCCAGGTCGCGATCCTCGGCGGTGGGATTCTTCCAGGAAATGGTGAAAACGGTGTGTCCCTGCTGGACCAGATACCGCACCATGGAATTATGGGGCGACAAATCGAGAATGTAATACTTCATGATCCAGGCAGGTACGATGAGGACCGGCTCGGCGTAGACCTGCGGCGTGGTGGACTGGTACTGGATCAATTCGATCAGATGATTGCGAAAGATGACCTTGCCGGGCGTGACCGCCACATCGCGGCCCACCACAAACTGTTCCATCTCGCTGCTCAGCGGCTTGCCCGTAATGGCTTTCTCCATGTCGGCCATGAAGTTGTTCCAGCCACGCACCAAGTTCTGGCCACCCTCCTCCGCAGTGGCTTTGAGAATTTCGGGGTTGGTGAGCGGCGAGTTCGACGGGGAGAACATATCCAGAATTTGCCGGGTCACAAACGAGACGATCGCTTCGTTTTGTTTGTTGACGCCCCGGTTGCGGGTGGTGGCGTTGTACCACCATTGCTGGGTCAACAGAAAGGACTGATAAATGAGGTTGTACGGCCATTGCCGCCAGCCCTCGTCATCGAAGCGGTGATCCGTGGGAAGAGGTTCGATGCAGGGCTGAGTGCTGGGATTCTGGCTGGATTTAAAGGCGTAGAGCATCAGGCGAACCATCTTGCGGACGGCTTTTTCGTTCAACAATGCCTGTTTGCCTGGCGCCAGGCCAAGGTGCATCAACCAGTCAAAGTAGGCCATCGCCAGCACCGCCGGCGAAATGCCTGCAGTACCACGAGCAAGGTTGGCATTGACCATCCGGTCGATGGTTTCGGGGATGTGCGTGCCCAGGAACGAGCGTTCGATGCCGTAGGCGCGGTTTGTCGAGGACAACTGGCCGGACGGTCCACTCCAGGCGGGAGTCGTGGGTTTGGAGACAGGTTTGGGGATAGCGGGTTTGGGAGCCGCTACCGATTGCTCGGCTGCTGGAGCCACGGTGGCAGTCGCGGCAGTCGCGGTCGGGGCGGATTCATTGACCGGAGTCGCCGCAGGCGCGGTCGGAACGGATTCATTGGGGTTTGACATGACTGCGTACCTCTGGAGGCTCAAGACTCAAGCAGGGCACAAGACGGTTTCACTTGTCCTTTAGCTTGCGATGGTCAATCACCCGCACCGCTTTGCCCTCGGAGCGAGGCAGATCGCCGGTGCGTTTGACTACAACGCGGGCGGTGACGCCGATGAAGTCCTTGATGTCCTTTTGCGCCTTGTGCGCGACCCGATCCATGGCTTCCTGTCCCTGGGCGACCAGCGGGGGACTCCCCTCGACGTTGACCGTCAGCAGATCGAGGTTGCCTTCCCGGCTGATTTCCAGTTGATAGAACGGCGACAGGGTCTCGGTCTGTTGCATAAGGATAGCCTCGACCTGCGATGGAAACACGTTGACGCCGCGAATAATCAGCATGTCGTCGGTGCGGCCGGTGATGCGCTTCATGCGGACGTGGGTGCGGCCACAACGGCAGGGCGCGGGGTCGAGCACCGACACGTCGCGGGTGCGGTAGCGGAGGACCGGGAAGGCTTCCTTGGTCAGGGAGGTGATAACGATTTCGCCGGCTTCGCCGTAGGGAATCGGCTGGCCGGTATTGACATCGACCGCTTCGATCAGGAAATGATCCTCGAAGACGTGCAAGCCATTCTTGGCCTCGATGCACTCGATGGCCACGCCGGGACCGATCACTTCCGACAGGCCGTAGATGTCCACCGCGTCGATGCCGAGGCGCGATTCCAGCTCGTAGCGCATTTCCTCGGTCCAGGGCTCGGCGCCGAAAATCCCGACCTTGAGCGGCAGCTTGCGCAGGTCCACGTTCATGTTCTCGGCGGCTTCGGCCAGATTGAGCGCATAGGACGGGGTGCAGGACAAAGCGGTCGGTTCGAAGTCCTGAATCAGCATGATTTGCCGCTGGGTCTGGCCGCCGGAAATCGGGGTCACCATCACGCCCAGTTCCTCAGCGCCGTAATGCAGGCCCAGGCCGCCAGTGAACAGGCCATAACCGTAGGCATTATGCAGTCGGTCACCGGGATGCAGCCCAGCGGCGGCCAGACTGCGGGCCATCACCCGCGCCCAGGTGCGCACGTCGCGGCGGGTGTAGCCGACCACGGTCGGCTTGCCGGTGGTGCCGGACGAGGCATGGATACGCACGACCTGATCGGTGGGTACAGCGAACATGCCGAAGGGATAGTTTTCGCGCAGGTTTTCCTTCTTGGTGAAGGGTAACAGGCGCACGTCGGCAACCGACTGGATGTGACGCGGCTTGACGCCGAGTTCGTCCATGGCGTTGCGATAGTATTTGACGGTCTGGTAGCACCGCTCTACGGACGTGCGCAACCGGTGCAGTTGCAGTGCCTGCAATTCTTCGCGGGGCAGGGTTTCCTGTTCGATATCCAAAATCATCGGGAGGGTTCCTTGGTTGGGTGGCGGCGGGGGCGGGGCCTCACGCCTCGGGGAAAGTTTCGGTCAACAGGTCATAGCCGAGTTCGCGCAGCCGTTGGTTCAAGGCGCGCGGGTCGTCGGCGCGATAGCGCACAACGGCGATGCGCAGGCCAGTCTGGTCAGGGTGCAGCGGCGACACCACGGTAGCGATGTAGCCGCCGGCGTCGTTGACGGCAGCCAGCAAGCGCCCCAGTTGGCCGGTGGTGTCGGGCAAATGCACCGCGATGCGGGTGGTGTCATCCGGGACGCAGGTGATGACCTTGGTGCGCATCACCTTGGCGGCGGTCAGCTTGCCCAGCAAATAGTTGGCTTCGCCGACCGACAGGGTGGTGATCGGCGACGGCGAGACTCGTTCGAGATCGTGGGAGGTCACCAGCCCTACCAGATGACCATCGCGCACCACGGGCAGATGGCGGATGTGATGGTCGCGCATCAGCGCCGCCATCTGGGTGACGCGAGCATCCTCGGCGACCTGCAATACCTCGCGGGTCATGATCTGATCCACGTACATCGCTTTGATCTCCTTAAACTTAATATCCCAGGTAGGCCCGGCGCACGTCGTCGTCGGCCAGCAGTTCCGCCGCCGGAGCGGTCTTGGCGATCCGTCCGGTTTCCAGAATATAGCCGCGCCGGGCAATCGCCAAGGCGGCGCGGGCGTTTTGCTCGACCAGGAGAATGGTAACGCCCCGGCCGTTGAGTTCGACGATGACCTGGAAGATTTCCTCGACCAGCAGCGGCGCCAGTCCCATCGAGGGTTCGTCCAGCAGCAGCAGGCGCGGGCGACCCAGCAGGGCGCGGCCAATCGCCAGCATCTGTTGCTGGCCGCCGGACAGGGTGCCGGCCAGTTGCTGGCGGCGTTCGGCGAGGATCGGGAACAGGGTGTAGACGTGTTCCGTCTCTTGCCGAACCCAAGCCAGGTCGCGGTGCTGGCGGTAAGCGCCCAGCCGCAGATTGTCTTCGACGCTGAGCGGGGCGAACACCTGACGTCCTTCGAGCACCTGGCAAATGCCAGCCGCGACAATGCGATGCGGCGGCCAGCGGGTGATATTCTGGCCGGCAAACTGGATGTGGCCGCTGCTGACGGGATGCAAGCCGGACAGGGTGTGCAACAGAGTGGTTTTGCCGGCGCCGTTACCGCCGACGATGGCGACCAGCTCACCGGCGTAGATGTGCAGATCGGCTTGATGAATCGCGCGCACTGGGCCGTAGCTACTGCTCAGGCCGGTCACTTCCAATAATATCTCTTCTCCCCTGGCGGGAGCGGGATTGGCGGTAAGGGGGCTGTCAAACGGCATATTGCACCGCTCCTCCCAGGTAGGCGGCGACCACGCGGGGATCGGCCTGAATCTCGGCCGGCGTTCCCTCGGCCAGCACGCTGCCGTAGTCCAGCACCAGCAACCGGTCGGAAATGCCCATCACCAGCGGCATGTGGTGTTCGACCAGCAGTACGGTGACGCCGCTGGCGCGAATCCGGGCGATCAGTTCGCGCAACGCCAGGGTTTCCGTGTCGTTGAGGCCAGCGGCGGGTTCATCAAGCAGCAGGAGTCGGGGCTTTGCCGCCAAGGCGCGGGCAATTTCGACCCGTTTCATCAAACCGTAGGGCAGGGCGCCCGCCGGCTGTTCAGCCCGGTCCGCCAGATCGCACAGCGCCAGCGCCACATGGGCCCATTCCCGCAGCCGCCGTTCCTCGCGCCGGATGCGGGGCAGGCGCAACGCGGCGGCCAGCAAGCCCGTCCGGGCGCGCAGATGGCAGCCGACCATGACGTTTTCAACTACGGTCATGTTGAAGAACAGTTGCAGGTTCTGAAACGTCCGGGCCATGCCCAAGGCGGCGATGCGGTGCGGCGGCAGGCCACAGAGTTCATGGCCGTTGAAATGGATGGAGCCAGCCGATGGCTGGTAGAAACCGCACAGGGCGTTAAACAGGGTGGTCTTGCCCGCGCCGTTGGGACCGATGATGGCGTAAATCAGACCTTCTGGCGCTTGGAAACTGACTCCGGCCAGGGCCATGACGCCGCCAAAGCTTTGTTCCAGTCCTTCGACGGTGATTGAATTTTCGGTCATTTGGCTACCGTGATACTAAGAGTCTTCCTAAACTTCTATTTTTAAATCAATTGGTTATTTTAATAACCTGCCCTGCTTTGAGGCACTCATTTTGCGTGCTTCACCGGCCTGGATACCGAGCTACCATGCTTTGGGCTGAAATTTTGCATCGTTGAGAATCACCACGCTTTCGCCGGACTGCGCCAAGACAAACAAACCTTGTCGGTAGGCATACGTTGCGACGTGATCGGGGATCACCATGCCCGTGACCGCGCCAAGAACCCGCTTATCTGCATAACTGGGCAGTAGTTCCTTGAGTTTGCCCAGGCGCACGAGGTGCTCGTTTACATCGTCCACGCTTAACGTGCTTTTGCATTCAATGGCCACGACATCCTCATCGTTTACGACCAGCAAATCCACTTCAATAGCGGCTCCCTGCCGGTTAGCGACGACTTGGCGATGGACCTCGTGAACGGCAATTCCCCATTCCTGAAAAAGCCGTACCGCCGCCGGACGCACCATCTCCTCCACAAAATCCCCCAACTTGTTACCCAATCGCCCGATACTTATAGTCATTTCCTTGATTTTGCGGTCGGTTTCCTGGAACTTGCGGTCGGTTTCCTGAAACTGAAGATTCGTCTCCTGAAACAATCGCCAAATATCGTCGAAGGTAGGTTGTATGGTAGCCATCGTGTAGTCCTTGAAAACGTGAAATGGAATTCAACCGCGCGCAGCACAATCTCAGCGGTTTTGAGCGGGCCAGGGTCCGAGGAGTTTCAAGACTCTTGGCGAAGCGTGACCCACAATCGCTGCGCGCCCTGACTCAGACCGACGAACAACCCCTGTGGCAGGAAGATCATCACCGCCATCAGCAGGGCGCCGTGAATCAGCATTTCGTAATCCTCGAACACCACCAAACCCTGGTGCAGCAGGGTTAGGGCGATGGCGCCGCAGGCCGCGCCGAAGGTGGAGGCCATGCCACCCAGCACTACCATAGTTACCAGTTCCACCGAGATGGTCAGGTTGAACGAATCCGGGCTGACGAACGCCTGCTGGTGGGCGAACAGACTGCCAGCAAAAGCGGCAAACAGGGCGGAAACTACGAACACCTGGGTCTTGGCGCGGCCAGTGTCCACACCCATCATTTGGGCGGCGAACTCGGAGCCATGCACCGCCCGCAAGGCGCGGCCTACCTGGGAATCCACCAGGTTGAGGGCCAGCCAAAGCGCCAGCAGCATGGCAGCGACGATCACGCCGTACCATTGCAGGTCACCTTCAACCGACCAGCCGAACAGGTTCAGTGGAGGGATGCCAGCCAGGCCATCCGGGCCACCGGTCCAGCGGGTCGCCTGCACCATGATGACGTGGACGATGATGCCAAAGCCGAGGGTGGCCATGGCCAGGTAATGGCCGCGCAGGCGCAGAATCGGGCGGGCGAGCAACCAGGCGATAGCCCCAGTCGCTACCAGACCGGCGGCCAGCGCCAGCAGTGAGGGCCAGCCAAAGCGGGTGGTCAGGATAGCGGAGGCGTAAGCGCCCATGCCGAAAAAGGCGGCGTGGCCCAGGGAAATCTGGCCCGCGTAACCCATCAGCAGGTTCAGGCCGACCGCCAGGATGACATGCAACCCAGCGGACGCGCCGATGACGATGACGAAATAGTTGTCGGGGAACAGGACAGGCAGTAGCGCCACCAGGGCCGCGAAGAGGTAAAAACCGGCCAACCGCATGATTCAGACCCGCTCCACGAGTTGATGGCCGAACAATCCGGTCGGCTTGAAAAACAGCACCATCAGCACGAACAGAAAGGCAATCGCGTCCTTGTAGCCGGACGAGATCAGGCCCGCGCCCAGCGATTCCAGCACGCCCAGCAGCAGACCGCCAGCAACGGCGCCCATCGGATTGCCGATACCGCCGATGATGGCGGCGGAAAAACCCTTGAGGCCGAGCATGACCCCAGCCTCGTAGGAACTGAAGGTGATAGGGGCGATCAGGATGCCCGCCAGCGCGCCCAGCCCAGCGGACAGACCATAGGCCAGCCGCAGCATCACCCGCACGTTGATGCCGACCGCCTGGGCGGCGACGCGGTTGAACGAGCAGGCCAGCAGCGCCTTGCCCAGCAGGGTGCGGTTGAAGAAGGCGCGGACCAGCGCTACCAGCAGCACCGTGATGCCGAGCACCCACAGACTCTGCGGTAGCACCGTAGCTCCGCCGAGCTGGATGGGGGTATCGCCGGAAAAGGGGGGCAGGGAGTGAAAATCCTTGCCCCACAGCAGCAGGGCGACGCCGCGCAGGAAAATGCCGGCGCCG
>JAGTSD010000049.1 GCA_018262135.1 Pseudomonadota bacterium
GCCGGACTGTACAGCGACTGGCGGGTCAAGCCGGACAACATCGCCCGCTGGTCCAAGCGCTGTCTGGACCGGGAGGTCACGCCGGAGCAGTTCGCCGCCGACGAGGCCGTGGCCCGGCCGGTGCTGGTCTGCGTGCTGGGCCCGGTGCTGCGCGACCAGCTCGCCCAGAGCAACAATAACGAAATGGTCGCGGTGCAGCGCACCGCCGCCTGGTGGATGACGGGTGATCCCGCCCAGTATCGCACCGGTTCTACGGGCGACTACACCCTGCGGGTACTGGAAGCGTATCTGCGGTTTTTCTGAAGAACGATAGCGATATCCATGCCGACGGTACTAATACCGGTTCCCAACAGGTTTTATTGGAATTAAGTGAAGTAGGATGCGGTGACGAAGGAACCGCATCCATCGCGACCGATGTGGTTCGCAAGCTCACCGCATCCTACGAAAACTAACACCCCCAGACGGTGATGCGCCGACCACGATGGGTTTCCTCGCGGCGGTAAATTTTCTCCGCCCAGGGGCAGGCGCTGCGGTCGAAGATCACCAGATGGCCGGTGCTTTCCCCCAGCCGGTCAAGGTATTGCCAGGTTTGCTCCAGCCCTTCAACCAGAGTGCGCTCCCGGCTTTTGCGCAGGATTTTCAATTCGAGCACGATCTTCTGCACGCCACCGGGGTAGCGCCAGAGCACCAACAGGTCGGTGCGGCCCCGGCCCAGTCCGTATTCGCGCTCCACCCGACCGCCGCCATTGACGAGGCGTTGCAAAAAGGCTTGCATCAACAATTGCGGGCCGGCTTCCTGGTAGTCGAACCGTTGCAGCCAGTGTTCGGAATGCTCGCGGAAGAAGTCCTGAAAGCCGACCAGCAACTTGTCGGCGTCCAGCCGGCCCTCAGGGCGCAGGTACCAGGCCGGTTCCTGGCTGATCGTCAGGGTGGTGCTGTAGGTCAGTTGCCGGGGGATGATCTCCCGATACATGGCGTTGGCAATAGCCAGTTGGCCGTTGATCCGGTCAACCAACCCCAAATCAAGGACGTAATCCACATCGTCCGGCGGCAACAGCTCGGGCGCAGCTTCGCCGGCCAGAATGGGCTCGATCACCCGCCGGACACGAGGTTCGCGGAGCTTGTCGGCCAGTTGGTCGAGATGGGTTTCCCGGCGCAGGATCAGCGCTTCCTTGGCCTCGTCCAGCAGTTCGGCAGTGATCGGCTGGGCGCGGTCCCGCCCGGCTGACAGCTCGAAGCAGGTTTCATAGCCCAGGGCGTTGACCAGCCACGGTTGCCCTCGGCTCAGCGCCCAGGCCCGGTCCAGCGCCGCGCTGGTGAAGGTCTGGCCGGTTTCAGCAGTGTGCTGGGCGTAGAGCGCCGCCATATCTTCCGCCGTGAAATTGCCCAGCCGCAGTGATTTGGCCTTGACGTTGAAGGCGCTGCCGCCGGTGATGATTTCCTGGGCCGCCGTCGAGTGAATGCGGTAGTCGCGCACGTCGCGCACGCCGCACAGCAGGATGCTTTGGGGAAAGCCAGTCGGGCGGTCAGCGTACCCCGCCCGCAGTTGCCGCAGCACCGCGATCAGGGTGTCGCCGATCAGGGCGTCCACTTCGTCCAGCAGCAGCACCAGCGGCCGGTCGCTGGCCTGGCTCCAGCGACTGAGCAGCGCCTGCAACGCCCCATGCGGGCCGGCCTGTTCCAGCAACGGATTAATGGCCACCTGTGCCAGGTCCGCCGATACGGCTTCGGCCTGCATCCAGGCGGCATAGAGGATCGCCCGCATCGCCGCGCCGACATCCTCGCGGGCGCTCTGGGCGATTTCAATGTTGACGTAGACGCAGCGGTAACGGTCGCCGGCGTTGAGATATTGGCGCAAGGCCAGCAGGCAACTGGTTTTGCCAGTCTGGCGGGGGGCGTGGAGAACGAAATACTTTTTCTGCTCGATCAGCGGCAACAGCATATCCAGGTGAATCCGGCGCAGGGGATCGAGACAGTAGTGATCGGCCGGATTGACCGGGCCGGCGGTGTTGAAAAAGCGCATGGCTGGAATGCCTCCGATGAGCGGCCGCCACGATGAATCACGGCGGCTGAGACTGTTAGGTTCTCATGGTTTTGGATCGCCTCTGCGCCCGTTCAGCGAGCATGGCGGCTGATGCTGCGCGGGAAGAAGGTTTGGCGGTCGTAATCGCGGAAGCGATAAAGCTGCGCCGGCCGGCCAAAACCATCGCGCTGCCTGCCGGGCAGCTCCTCCAGCATGTCGGCCTGCATCACCCGGCGGCGGAAGGAACTCTTGTCGAGCGGCTGCTGCAAGATGATCTCGTAGATCCGCTGCAATTCCGGCAGGGTGAACTCCTCCGGCAGCAGATGCACGGCGATATGGGTGTATTCCAGCTTGGAGCGCAACCGTTCCACGGCGTCGGCCAGGATGCGGGCATGATCGAAACCCAGATCGAAGCCTACCTCGTCGCCGCGCACCCGCACCCAGCGCGCGTCCTCCTGATTGCCCAGCAGGCGCACCGACTCCGAGGCCATCAGCGCGAAATAGACCGTGGTGGCGGTCCAGCCGCGCGGGTCGCGGTCGCGGGAGCCATAGGTCCTGAGCTGCTCCAGATACGGCGCACGCACGCCGGCCTCCTCGACCAGCTTGCGCGCGGCGCAGGCATCCACCGACGCGTCGCGGCGCGGATCCAGGAATCCCCCCGGCAGCGCCCAGCAGCCCTTGAAGGGGGGCTCGGCGCGCTTGACCAGCAACGCGTGCAGGTGCTCGTCGCGCACTGTGAAAATCACCAGGTCCACGGTAAAGAACGGTTTTTCATGCGACGAGGCGTCATGGCGGCGGAGCATTTCCGCTTCGCCCGGATCGGCGGCCATCGTCGTGCCCGCTCTGTCGGGCCCGGTCGGCTCGGGGTGCCCGCTCACTGGAAGATCTCCCGCAGGATTATCCCACCGTCCGCACCCAGCCCGCCGGCCAGGCGGACAAACGCCCCCAGCCCGATGTCATCCTTGTTGAACACCTGGCGCCGGGCATATTTATTCAGGGTTTGACGCAGCCGGCGCTGGACGAACGCATCTTCGAGAGGGGTGAAATCCAGCATCTCGCGCGCCACGGTCCTTAAATCCAGCCACGCGCCGGTTTCGGCCTCCACGAACGAATCCAGGCCATCCGTGGCGACCGCCACCACCGGAAAAGCGGCCAGATCGAACTCGAACACGGCCGGCGCATCGAAGCGTTCCTGGCGGGTGCTCTCCCCGGTATCGCTCTGATAGTGGATGCTCTGCGCCGTCGCCGGCTCACCGATGGCTTCCTGGTAAAACGCCCAGCGCTCGGAGTCGAGCAGATAGGACAGATAGTAGGGCGCGTTCTCGGCGTATTCGACCCGGATCGTCGCCACCCCGCCCTCCGCATTGCGGGCGGCGAGACAGCCATCACCGTAGAGATGGACGCGCACGGTCGTCCCATCGCACCAGGCGATCAGCAGCGTGGCGTCGAGCACGGAAGGGTCGAGCCCCAAATCCCGGGCCTGCCGGGCGGCGCGGCGCACGATGCGCCGGCCCAGCGTCCAGTGGCGAACCCGCCGTTCCTCGTCGCTCGCCGGGCGGGCGACGTGGGACAGCAGCCAGCGGGCGTTCAGCGCCAGCAGGCGCGCGCCCAGATCGCTGTCGGGCGCGGCCGAGCAGCCATCGGCCAAAATGAGATGAGGAACCGGCTCCCGTCCGCACAGGGCG
This sequence comes from Pseudomonadota bacterium, assembly GCA_018262135.1. Lineage (GTDB taxonomy): Bacteria > Pseudomonadota > Gammaproteobacteria > Competibacterales > Competibacteraceae > Contendibacter. Next base: position 3,709 of record JAGTSD010000049.1, read on the forward strand.
TAGTCCTGGCAGAACAGATGCAGCTTGCCGATGGTGTAGTCGGCATCCACCAGGAGGATCTTTTCGCTCAGCACAGGAACTCTGCCGCCCTGACGGTCTTCATGCCGAGCTGGCGCAGGTCGCTGAGGAATTGCCGCGCCAGGTCTTCGAAGCCGGGTACCGGCGAACTGGTGTCCTCGATCAGCACCAGCTTGCGGATGCCCTCCGGGCCCATGCACTCGGCGATGTCGCGGACCGTGTTGGCGACGCAGTGCGACAGCGCCTGGCCCGACAGCGCTACCACATCGGCGTTTTGCAGGGTCTGGATCAGCCGGGTGTTGAGCTGGGTGCGGGGATCGTCGGGATCGGGCACGTCGGCCCGCACCGCCGAGTAGTGCTCGGTCCAGGGGTTGTGGCCCTTGGTCACGTAGCCCACCCGGGCGAAGCAGGTTTCCTCCCAGCGCCGCAGCGCCCCGGCGATCACCGGCATCACGCCGTGGCCCCAGGTGCCGACCAGGCAATGCGGTGGCCAGAGGGTCAGGGTATAGCGGCCGTTGTCGCGCAGGGCGCGCACGTAGGCCAGCGCCCGCGCCTGATGTTCCGGCTTGAAAGCCCGCCATGCGCCCTGCTCCACGTCGGCAACGGAGATCTGGGTGAAGGGCGGCGGCGACTGGCCGCTGGCGTCCCGCCAGAAAACCGGATGGGAAATATCCACCAGTTGGTGGGTATCGAGGGTGACGTGAATGGCAGCGATGCGCTCGCCCAGGCGATCCAGCAAGCCCGCCAGGCGTTCGGCATCCGCGCCCGCGCCCGGTACCGGCAGCGCCGCCCCCGGCGTATCGCTGAAATCGTTCTGCGGATCGATGATCAGGAATTCCAGGCGCATGGCAGTTCTCCTCGGCAGGGTTCTTAGTGGCTTGGCGCCACTATTGTGGATTTTATAGTTGCAAAAAGCAACTATATTTTCCCATGCGCCGGCGCCATGCCCGGCTGACGCGCGGCGTGCTATGCTGAAAACCTTCCTGTTTGCCGTGAAGATTCGCGCCGCCATGAACTCTTCCCCGATTCCCGCCGAACTCATCACCCGCCTGCGCGCCGCCCGCCGGGTCGCCGTGCTGACTGGCGCCGGTATCTCCGCCGAGAGCGGGGTGCCGACTTTCCGCGAAGCCCAGACCGGGCTGTGGGCGCGCTACAACCCGGAAGAGCTGGCCACGCCGGACGCCTTCCGCCGCAATCCGAAGCTGGTCTGGGAGTGGTACGCCTGGCGGCAGGAGCGGGTGCGGCAGGCCGAGCCGAATCCCGGCCATCTCGCCCTGGTGGAGATGGAGCGACGCATCGCCGCGTTCACCCTGATCACCCAGAACGTGGACGGCCTGCACCGGCGGGCCGGCAGTCATCAGGTGCTGGAACTGCACGGCAACCTGTTCCGCGCCAAATGCTTCGACGAGGACCGGCCGGTGGAAAACTGGCCGGACAGCGACGAAATCCCGCCGCGCTGCCCGCGCTGTGGTGCGCTGCTGCGGCCGGACGTGGTCTGGTTCGGGGAAATGCTGCCGGCAGGCGCGCTGCGGGCGGCGGAACAGGCGGCTGCGACCGCCGAGGTCTTCTTCAGCATCGGCACCTCGGCCCTGGTCTACCCCGCCGCCGAACTACCGTTCATCGCGCTCCGGGCCGGGGCGACGGTGGTGGAGATCAATCCCCAGCCGACCCCGCTCAGCTCGCGGGTCAGCTTCAGCGTGCAGGGACCGGCCGGCGAGATTCTGCCGGCCCTGGTCGAGCAGGTCTGGGGCGGTTCGGCCTCGGCGGGCGGGGTCGGCGCATGAGTCGCGAGCCCCGCCCGGAACGGCTGACGCTCGCCGACGGGACGATGCTGGCCTGCCACCGCCGGTCCGGCGCCAGTCCAGGCGTGCTGTTTCTGGGCGGTTTCACCTCCGACATGACCGGCGCCAAGGCGACCACGCTGGATGTCTGGTGCCGGGGGCGCGGCCAGGCGTTCGTGCGCTTCGACTACTCCGGCCATGGCGCGTCGGGCGGCCGGTTCGCCGATGGCACCATCGGCGGCTGGGCGGAAGAAGCCGTCGCGGTGCTGGACCGGTTGACCGAGGGGCCGCAGATCCTGGTCGGGTCCTCGATGGGGGCCTGGGTGATGCTGCTGGTGGCGCTGGCGCGACCGGAACGGATCGCCGGGCTGCTCGGCCTGGCCTGCGCGGTGGATTTCACCCGCTACCTGTTGTGGGACCGATTGGACGAGCGCCTGCGGGAACGCCTGCGGCGCGAGCGGGTGATTTCCCTGCCCTCCCCCTACGGCGAGCCCTACATCATCGCCCTGAACCTGATCGAGGAAGCGGAACGGCATCAGCTGCTGGACGGGCCGGAACTGCCGATCCGCGGGCCGGTGCGCTTGATTCACGGCATGGGCGACGCCGACGTGCCCTGGCGGATCAGCCTGGAAGTCGCCGGGAAGATCGCCAGTCCCGACGTGCGGGTGATCCTGGTCAAGGACGGCGAACACACCCTGTCGCGGGACCAGGATCTGCGGCTGCTGACCCGCACCCTGGGGGAGATGGTGGAGGGGCGGTAGCCGGCTCCACCAGCGCCCAGACCACATGCTCCCGCACCAGTTCCGCCGAATGGGCGAGCCGGGCCCGCAGGGCTGCAGTGACCGCCGGTGCGGGGGGCGCGTTGCCCAGCGCCACGGCGATGTTGCGCAGCCAGCGCTCGTAGCCGATGCGGTGGATGGCGCTGCCCTCGGTGCGGCGCAGAAACTCCCCTTCCTCCCAGCCGAACAGGTCCACCAGCGACGGCGCGTCCAGCCCATGCCGCGCCCGGAAATCCGGCTCGACCGCCGGCCGGGCGAAGCGGTTCCAGGGACAGACCAGTTGGCAGTCGTCGCAGCCGTAAATCCGGTTGCCGATGGCGCGGCGGAATTCCAGCGGAATCGGCCCTGGCCATTCGATGGTGTGGTAGGAAATGCAGCGGCGGGCATCCACCTGATACGGCGCGACGATGGCCCGGGTCGGGCAAACATCCAGGCAGGCGGTGCAGCGCCCGCAATGCCCGGTCGCGGGTGAATCCACCGGCAGCGGCAGATCCACGTAGATCTCGCCCAGGAAAAACCAGGACCCGGCCCGCCGGTCGAGCAGATTGCTGTGCTTGCCGATCCAGCCCAGCCCGGCCTGCTCGGCAAGGGCCTTTTCCAGCACCGGCGCGCTGTCCGTGAACACCCGGTAGCCAAACGGCCCGATGGCGGCGGCGATGCGCCCGGCCAGCCGTTGCAGGCGCCGGCGCAGGACCTTGTGGTAATCCCGGCCCAGGGCGTAGCGCGACACATAGCCGAGTTCCGGGCATTGCAACACGCCCCACGGGTCAGCGGCGGCCGGCGGCAGATAGTCCATCCGCGCCGAAATCACCCGCACCGTGCCGGGCACCAGCTCCGCCGGTCGGCTGCGCCTGACCCCGTGCCGGGCCATGTAGTCCATCGCGCCGTGAAAGCCCGCCGCCAGCCAGTCGAGCAGCCGCGTCTCGTGTTCCTGCAAGTCAATATCGGCGATCCCGACCTGCTGGAAGCCCAGTTCCCGCCCCCAGATCTTGAGGGCGGCGGCCAGTTCGGCGAGCGCGGGAGCGGCAAGGGAAACGGTCATGGCGGTGGCTGGAATTGGCAAATGGACGGGCGTATTGTGTTCCCAATCATCGTGGTCGAGGAGATTTCCATGCGCGAACTGCCTGTTGAACTGTACCGCGCCGCCCAGGTGCGGGAACTGGACCGCATCGCCATCGAGGAGCGCGGCATTCCCGGCTATACCCTGATGAACCGGGCCGGCGCAGCAGCGTTCGACCGGTTGCGCCAACGCTGGCCGGACGCGCGCCGGATCGCGGTGGTCTGCGGCGGGGGCAACAACGCAGGCGACGGCTACGTGGTGGCCCGGCTGGCCCGACAGGCGGGACTGGAAGCTCGGGTGCTGACGCTGGCCGGTCCGGACCAGTTGCGCGGTGATGCCCTGACCGCCTGGCGGGACGCCGAGGCCGCGGAAGTCTTGATGACGCCCTTCTTCGCTGGCGGCCTGGACGGCGCCGACCTGCTGGTGGACGCCATCCTGGGCACCGGGCTGGAGCGGGACGTGAGCGACATCTGGCGCGAGGCGATCGAGGCCATGAACGCCCATCCCGCCGACTGCTTCGCTCTGGACATCCCCTCCGGCCTGCACGCTGACACCGGGGCGATCCTGGGCGCGGCGGTCCATGCGGCTGCCACGATCACCTTCATCGGCCTCAAGCAGGGTCTGTTCACCGGGCAGGGGCCGGCCTGTTGCGGCGAGGTCCATTTCGCCGACCTGGACGTGCCGCCCGACCTCTACCGGGCGATTCATCCGGCCTGCTGGCGCTACGCGGGCGCGGATTTGCCGGCGCTGCTGCCCCGCCGGTCGCGCAGCGCCTACAAGGGCCATTTCGGCCACGTGCTGGTGATCGGCGGCGAGTTGGGAATGGCCGGCGCGGCGCGGATGGCCGGCGAAGCTGCCGCCCGCTGCGGCGCGGGTCTGGTCAGCGTCGCCACCCGCGCCGCGCACGCCGGCCTGCAGGCGGCGGTCCGCCCGGAACTGATGGTCCACGGCATCGAAACCCCGGATGAGCTGGAGCCGCTGGTCAACCGGGCGACGGTCATCGCCATCGGGCCGGGTCTGGGGCGCGGCGACTGGGGCCGGGCGATGCTGCAAGCCGCGCTCGCCACGGATAAGCCGCTGGTGCTGGACGCCGACGCCCTGAATCTGCTGGCGGTCGAACCGGGCTTTCGCGACCCCTGGATTCTGACCCCGCATCCGGGCGAGGCCGCGCGGCTGTTGAAGATGACCCCGGCCCAGGTCGAGGCCGACCGCTTCGCCGCCGTCGAGGATCTGGCGCTGCGCTTTGGCGGGGTGGCGGTGCTCAAGGGTGCCGGCTCGCTGATCGCCAGCCAGGCGGATGGACTGGTGGCGCTGTGTGCCGCCGGCAATCCGGGCATGGCCAGCGGCGGCATGGGCGACGTGCTGACCGGGATCATCGCCGGGCTGGTGGCGCAGGGTCTGCCGCCGTTCGCGGCGGCCAAGGCCGGCGTTTATCTGCATGGCCGGGCTGGCGATCTGGCGGCGGGGGCTTGGCGGCGGGGGCTGGCGGCGAACGCGGCCTGCTGGCGACCGATCTGCTGCCCTTCCTACGGCAACTGGTCAATCCGTGCTAAGCCATGTCCGAATTCCCGCTCGATTCCGCTGCCGCCACCGAACGCCTCGGCGCGCGGCTGGCCCGGGTTCTCCAGCCCGGCTGCGTGCTGTATCTGCGCGGCGAACTGGGCGCCGGCAAGACTACGCTGGCGCGCGGCCTGCTGCATGGCCTGGGCCATCGCGGCACGGTGAAAAGCCCGACCTACACGCTGGTGGAGCCGTATCAGATCGGCGCGTGGCGGCTGTTTCACTGGGATTTGTACCGGCTCAGCGATCCGGAGGAACTGGAGTTTCTGGGTCTGCGCGATCAACTGGACGGCGAAGCGGTGCTGTTGATCGAGTGGCCGGAGCGCGGCCAGGGGGAACTGCCAGCGGCGGATGTGGAGATCGGGCTGGACTATGCCGGGGCGGGGCGAAACTGCCGGCTGGAGGCCCGTTCCGAGACGGGAAGCCGGTTGCTGGCGCGGCTGGGCCGGCCCCGCGCCGCCCGGTCCGGCTGCGAACCGCCCGGTGCGCCTGTTACCATGCTTTCGGCTGAAACTTCGCGTCGTTCAGAATGATGACGCTGTCGCCTGACTGGGCCAGCACGAACAGGCCCTGCCGGTAGGCATGGCGGGCCACGTCCCTGGGTACGACCATTGCCGCCACCGCTCCCATCGCCCGCACGTCGGCATAGCGCGGCAACATCTGCTTGAATTTGGCCAGCCGTTCCAGGTGTTCGTTCACGTCGGCGATGGTCAGCTTGCTCTTGACTTCGACCAGGATCGCTTCGGCGTCGTTGACCACCAGCAGGTCAATCTGGATGCCTTCTTCGCCGCGATCCACTTCCACGTCAGGATAGATTTCATGGACGGCGATCCCGCGCGCCTGGAACAGCCGCACCACCGCCGGCTTGACCAGCCCTTCGACGAATTCCCCCAGCCGGTTGCCCAGCTTGCCCAACTGGTCGTTGAGTTGCTTCAACCGCCGGTCGGTATCTTTCATCAACCGGTCGGTTTCCTGAAACTGTTGCGTAGTTTCCTGAAACTTCCGGTCGGTCTCCTGAAACTTCCGGTCGGTGTCCTGAAACTTCCGGTCGGTGTCCTGAAACTTCCGGTCGGTCTCCTGAAACCGCTGGGCGGTGTCCTTCTGGGCTTCCGCGACTTCGCGGAACAGGGCCCATACCTCCTCTAATGTTGTAGCCATCGCCTTATCCTCCTATTGGGAATCTGACCGGGATTTTATCACCAGTAGCAGTAGGATGCGGTGAGCTGGCGAACCGCATCGGTCGCGATGGATGCGGTTACCAGCCGACCTACGCCATCTGGCTGCTGGGTCAGACCCTGCGGCCCGGGATTGCCGAAGCGATCCACTGCTTCCGCCTGCGCGACGACCAGGGCCGCAG
>JAGTSD010000320.1 GCA_018262135.1 Pseudomonadota bacterium
ATCGTCTCCGCCCTGGGCTACAGCCTGGGCTATCTGGGCGGCGGCCTGCTGTTCGCCCTGAACGTGCTGATGACCCTGTACCCCGGCTGGTTCGGTCTGGCGGATGCGGCCGAGGGCGTGCGGATCTCGTTCGTGACGGCGGCGCTGTGGTGGGCGCTGTTCTCGATTCCCCTGCTGCTGTTCGTGTCGGAGCCGCCCGCGCCGGGCCGGGTCGGTGGGTTGGCGGCGATCCGGGCCGGCCTGGCGCAGTTGCGCGGCACTTTTCGCGAAATCCGCCGCCTGCGGGTGGTCGGTACGTTTTTGCTGGCCTACTGGCTCTACATTGACGGGGTTGATACCGTCATCCACATGGCGGTGGACTACGGCCTGGCGCTGGGCTTCCCCGCCGACAGCCTGATCGTCGCCCTGCTGCTTACCCAGTTCGTGGGATTTCCGGCGGCCATCGCCTTCGGTCGCCTGGGCGAACGCTGGGGGCCGCGCGCCGGAATTTTCATCGCCATCGCGGTTTATTTCCTGATTACGATCTGGGGCTATTTCATCCGCCATCCCTGGGAATTCTACGCGCTGGCGGCGGCCATTGGCCTGGTGCAGGGCGGGGTGCAATCGCTGAGCCGTTCGCTGTACGCCCGGTTGATTCCGGCGGAGAAGTCTGGAGAGTTTTTTGGTTTCTACAACATGCTGGGCAAGTTCGCGGCGGTGCTGGGGCCGGTGCTGATGGGCGCGGTCAGCCTGCTGACCGGCAATCCACGGCTGTCCATCCTGTCGCTGCTGGTGCTGTTCGCCGGCGGGGCGCTGTTGCTGGCGCGGGTGGACGAGGCGGAAGGCCGACGGATGGCCGGGACGTTGTGAGGGGCTGCCGCATTTGACGCAATATCCAATCCCGCGGCATGGAAGTCCGCTTGCGCCCAGTTGCGGGTGGTCACGTTCAAGGTGAAAACATGGGAGAAGCTTGTCATGCACCCTATGCCATATCTCGCCCTGGCTCTGATGCTCGGTCCGATGGCGCAAGCCCAGGTCTACAAATGGACCGACGCCAACGGCCAGGTTCACTACGACAGCAAGCCGCCGGCCGAAGGGCAGGCGGCGGAAACGCTCGATATCCAGTCGCAACCCACGCCGGCTGGCGGCGTGGATAACGTCCAGGGTTTACAGCGGGCCACCCGGCAACTGCGCGAACTTCGGGCCACCAACCGGGGCGTGCCGGTCAACGAACTCGACCGTCCCGCGCCCCGGAAAAGACGTGGCGAACCCCGGGAGCCGCCGCATATCGGCTACGAGGACCAGGCCCGGATCGACAATCTCAACAGCGATATCCGGCGACTGTCGTCCTCGACCATCGGCAGCCCCGGCAGCCGCGCCCGGGAAATCCGCGCCGCCAAGGACGAACTGCGGCAAATCTATCGAAAGTACGGCATCAAGCAGTAAAAAAATACTTTTCTAATCAAAGATAAAGGGCGGACTACGAATGCCCCCGCCCTTATGGGTCCGCCTCGCGGCGCGGTTACAACGCGCTGGAACCGATTTCGCCGGTGCGAATCCGGATCGCGCGCTCCAGGTCGTAAATGAAAATCTTGCCATCGCCGATCTTGCCGGTGTTGGCGGCGGAGCGGATCGCTTCCACCACCTTGTCCACCAAGTCGTCATCCACGGCGATTTCCAGCTTGACCTTCGGCAGGAAGTCCACCACATACTCGGCGCCGCGATACAGCTCGGTATGCCCCTTCTGGCGACCGAAGCCCTTGACCTCGGTCACGGTGATGCCCTGTACGCCGATCCCCGACAGCGCCTCTCGCACGTCGTCCAGCTTGAACGGTTTGATGATTGCAGCGACCAGTTTCATGGATACCCTCTCGCGTTCGCCAACCTGAAACAGACGGGAATATAACCCAAATCCGCGACCTCGCGCGATGCTGGGCGGACATCGGATTCCCGCTTATCCCGATGTCCGCCAGCGTCCGTTACAGGCTGTAGCCGCGCTCGTCGTGCAGTGCGATGTCCAGACCTTGGGTTTCCTCCTCCTCGGTGACCCGCAAACCCACCAGTACGTCCACGATCTTCAGAATCACGAAGCTGAGGACGCCGGAATAGACGATGGTGAACGCCGCACCCTTGAACTGCGCCCAAAGCTGGCCGCCGATGGTCATGCCCTCGGCCAGGCCCACGCCGCCCATCATCTTGTCGGCGCACAACCCGGTCAGAATCGCACCGACGATGCCGCCGACCGCATGGACGCCAAACACGTCCAGTGAGTCGTCATAACCCAGCGCCCGCTTGAGCCTGGTGGAGGCCAGGAAGCAGATCACGCCCGCCGCCAGACCGATCAACAACGCGCCCATCGGCCCGGCGGTGCCCGAGGCCGGGGTGATTGCCACCAACCCCGCCACCGCACCGGAGGCGATGCCCAGCACGCTGGGTTTGCCGTGCGACAGCCATTCCGCGAACATCCAGCTCAGCGCTGCCATCGCGGTCGCAATCTGGGTTACCGCCATCGCCATGCCGGCGGAACCATTGGCCGCCACTGCGCTGCCGGCGTTGAAGCCGAACCAGCCCACCCACAGCATCGAAGCGCCCATGATGGTGAAGTTGAGGTTGTGCGGCGGCATCGCCATCAGCGGATAATGCTTGCGCTTGCCGACGACCAGACAGGCCACCAGCCCGGCGATGCCGGCGTTGATGTGCACCACAGTGCCGCCGGCGAAGTCCAGCACGCCCCAGTTGTTGCCAATCAGCGAGCCAGCGCCGCCCCAGACCATGTGGGCGACCGGCAGGTAAACCAGCGTGAACCAGAACCCCATGAACAGCAGGAGCGCAGAGAACTTCATCCGCTCAGCGAACGCGCCCACGATCAGCGCCGGGGTGATGATGGCGAAGGTCATCTGGAACACCACGAACACCGTTTCCGGAATGGCGTTCGCTACGGTCGCGACCGGCTGCCAAAGGCTCTCCACCGTAACCCCGCTCAGGAACGCCTTGGCGAAGGTGCCGATGAACGAATTCAGATTGATTTCGCCTGCCACCATGCCCGTGGCGTCGAACGCCAGGCTGTAGCCGTAGATCGTCCACAGCACCGTCATCAGCGCGGTGATGGCGAAACATTGCATCATCACCGACAGCACGTTCTTGGCGCGCACCATGCCAGCGTAAAACAGCGCCAGGCCGGGAATGGTCATGAACAGCACCAGGGCAGTCGAGGTCAGCATCCAGGCGGTGTCACCGGAGTTCAATTCCGGCTTGGCAGCTTCCTGCGCCACCACCAGTGCCGGCGCCAGCAGT
>JAGTSD010000321.1 GCA_018262135.1 Pseudomonadota bacterium
CAACGGCGTGGTCATCAAGAGCGTCGTGTTTGGCTGGATGGCCAACTGGATCGCGGTGTTCGAAGGCTACGACGCCATTCCCACCTCGGAAGGCATCAGCCTGGCGACCACCCGCACGGTGGTGAATACCGCCCTGGTGGTGCTGGCCCTGGATTTCGTGTTGACCGCCATCTTTTTCGGAGTCTAGACGTCATGGGCAACTTCAAAAAACTGGAGTTGGCGGTCGGGGCCTTCGTCGCCCTGGGACTGGCCGCCTTTTTTATGCTGGCCATGAAGGTCAGCAATATCGCTGAATTGGGCGAGGACAAAGGCTATAAGGTCACCGCCCGGTTTGAAAACATCGGCGGCCTCAAGGTCCGTGCGCCGGTCACCCTGGGCGGTGTGCGCATTGGCCGCGTGGCCGGTATTGACCTGGACATGCGCAGCTACGAAGCGGTGGTCACCCTGTCCATCGAACCCCAATACAATCAGTTGCCCACGGATTCCAGCGCCAGCATCCTGACCTCGGGGGTGCTGGGCGAACAGTACGTCGGGCTGGAACCCGGCGGCATGGACGAGTATCTGAAGAACGGCGGCAGCCTGAAGCTGACGCAGTCGGCGCTGGTGCTGGAAAAGCTGATCGGCCGGATGGTCACCAACGCCGTGTCGGGCGAAAAGCCTCCGCCCAAGACGCCGTGACTAGTGGTTAGTGGTTAGTGGTTAGCAAAGGAGTTATGAGTTTCAAATGAAGAAAGCGATTGCTTGTGGTTTGTTACTGCTGATGCTGGTCAGCGGCGCGCTCTGGGCCGCCGCCAAGCCTCCGCAGCAGGTCGTGCAGGATACTTCGGAGCGGATGCTGAGCGCCCTGCGCCAGAATTACGCGGCGCTGAAACAGGATTCCAGCCAGATTTACGGGCTGGTCGATCAGATCGTGCTGCCCAATTTCGATTTCGAACTGATGTCGCGCTGGGTGCTGGGCCGGGCCTGGCAACAGGCCAGTCCCGACCAACGCCGCCGTTTCACGGATGAATTCCGTACCCTGCTGGTGCGCACCTACGCCAAGGCGCTGCTGGAATACGCGAACGAGGAGGTCCGCGTGCTGCCGCAACCGGGCGCAGCGGACGGGAGTGAAACGACCGTCAAGACCGAGGTTCGGCTGAAAGCCAGCCAGCCGATCCAGATCAACTACAGCATGCACCTCGGCAACGACGCCTGGAAAGTCTACGACGTGACCGTGGACGGCGTTAGCCTGGTCACCAACTATCGCGGGACTTTCGCCACCCAGATCCGCGACAGCGGCCTGGATGCGGTGATCGCCGACCTGCAACAACGCAACAACACGCGGAATCCCCGCTGATGGCCGAGGCGACCGCCGAGCGCGATGGCGATACCCTGTGGGTCCAGGGCGATCTGGATTTCGATTCGGTCGCGGCGCTGTGGAACGCGACCGAATCGCTCTTCGCCGATGACCCGCCGGCCCGGATCGACCTGCAAGGAGTCAGCCGCGCCAACAGCTCTGGTGTGGGCTTGCTGGTGGCCTGGCTGGGCCTGGTCCAGCGCCGCCAGCAAACCGTGCTGTTCGTCAACGTGCCGGCACAAATGCGGGCGATCATCGAAGTCGCCGATCTGGATGCGGTGCTGCCCCTCGCCTGAGAGCACAGGATCTGCCCTCCCCTGCTGTCCCGGTCGTATTTTACCCTGATTGTTAAAGTTCGCGAGCGAGTCGAAGAGTAGTATGCAAGCCCAGGATATCGAGCGTCTGATCGAGGAACAATTGCCGGGGGCGCGGGCCAGGGTCCGCAGCGACGACGGCGTCCATTTCGAAGCTGTGGTGATCAGCGACGCCTTCGCCGGCAAGTCGCTGGTCCAGCAACATCGCCTGGTATACGCGGCACTGGGCGAGCGACTGGCGCGCGAGGACATTCACGCCCTGGCGCTCAAAACCTGCACGCCAGACGCCTGGTAACCCCACAGCAATCCTGAACCCCGCGAACGAGATTTTCATGAGCAAACTGATCATCAATGGCGGCGTACCGCTCCACGGCGAACTGCGCGCCTCCGGGGCTAAGAACGCGGTGCTGCCGATCCTGGCCGCTACCCTGCTGGCCGACGCCCCCATGACCATCCGCAACGTCCCCCATTTGCAGGACGTCACTACCACCATGGAACTGCTGGGGCGGATGGGCGTGGATCTGGTGGTGGACGAGCGGATGAACATCCAGGTGGATCCGCGCTCGATTTGCAGTTTTCAGGCGCCTTACGAACTGGTGCGGACCATGCGCGCCTCGATCCTGGTGCTGGGGCCGCTGGTGGCCCGCTTCGGCCAGGCCGAGGTCTCGCTGCCGGGCGGCTGCGCCATCGGCTCGCGGCCGGTGAATCTGCACATCAAGGGCCTGGAGGCGATGGGCGCCGACATCAAGGTCGAAAACGGCTACATCCGCGCCCGCGCCAACCGGCTGAAAGGGGCTCGCATCGTCCTGGATCTGGTCACCGTGACCGGCACCGAGAACCTGCTGATGGCCGCCACCCTGGCCCAGGGCACCACCGTTCTGGAAAATGCCGCTCGCGAACCGGAAGTCGTAGATTTGGCCGACTGCCTGAACGCCATGGGCGCCAAAATCGACGGTGCCGGCACCGACACCATCGTGATCGAGGGCGTGGACTCCCTGCATGGGGCCAACTATCAGGTGCTGCCGGACCGGATCGAAACCGGCACCTATCTGCTCGCCGGCGCGATCACCGGCGGCCGGGTCAAGGTCAAGGACACCCGCCCCGACACGCTGGAAGCGGTGTTGCTGAAGATGGAGGAAGCCGGGATCTGGGTCAACACCGGTCCCGACTGGATCGAGGTGGACATAAACGGTGGTCGGCCCAAGGCCGTGCGCATCCGCACCGCGCCCTACCCCGCTTTCCCGACCGACATGCAGGCCCAGTTCGTCGCGCTCAATGCCGTGGCCGAGGGCGTGGGCACGATCACCGAGACGGTGTTCGAGAACCGCTTCATGCACGTCAACGAGCTGCAACGGATGGGCGCGCAAATCGAACTGGAAGGCAACACTGCCATCAGCGTCGGCGTGCCCAAACTGACCGGGGCGCCGGTGATGGCGACCGACTTGCGCGCCTCGGCCAGCCTGATTCTGGCGGCGCTGGTCGCGGAAGGCGACACCATCGTGGATCGCATTTACCACATCGACCGTGGCTATGACTGCATCGAGGAAAAGCTGTCGCACCTCGGCGCTCGCATTCGCCGCACTGCGGGCTAGACCACGGAAGACACGGAAACCACGGAAG
>JAGTSD010000322.1 GCA_018262135.1 Pseudomonadota bacterium
CCCTCGCCGGGCTTGGCGCCCTGCGCCATCTTGATTTGCAGAATATCGGCGTTGACCAGGTACTCAGCGGTGACGCCGAAGCGGCCGGAGGCGACCTGCTTGATGGCCGAGCGGATGGAGTCGCCGCTCTCGAGGGGCGTGTAGCGCACCGGGTCCTCGCCGCCCTCGCCGGTGTTGGATTTGGCCCCCAGCCGGTTCATGGCGATGGCCAAGGTGGTGTGCGCCTCCCAGGAAATCGAGCCGAACGACATCGCGCCGGTCGCCAGCCGCTTGACGATTTCGCCGGCCGGCTCCACTTCGTCCAACGGCAATGGCTGGTTAGCAAAGCGGAACTCGAACAGGCCGCGCAGGTTGCGCAGGTGATCGCGCTGGTCGTTCATCACCCGGCTGTAGCGCTTGAATTGCTCGTAATCGCCGGAGCGCACCGCGTGTTGCAGCAGGGACACGGTTTCCGGGGTCCAGGCGTGGTGCTCGCCGCGGATGCGGAAGGCCAGTTCGCCGCCGACATCCAGGGCGTTGCGGTACAGCGGCGCATCGCCGAAGGCCTGCTGGTGGCGGGCGACGGCTTCGCGGGCGATCTCGTTGAGACCGACGCCCTCGATCGCGCCCTGGGTGCCGGTGAAATAGCGGTGGATAAATTCGTTGGCCAGGCCGATCGCCTCGAAAATCTGCGCGCCGCAGTAGGACTGATAGGTCGAGATGCCCATCTTGGACATCACCTTGAGAATGCCCTTGGCGATGGCCTTGGTGTAATGCTCGTGGGCTTCCGCCTCGGTCAGGGTTTGAGGGGCGCGGGGCAGGCTGGCGGACAGGGTGTCGAACGCCAGCCAGGGGTTGATAGCTTCGGCGCCATAACCGGCCAGCAGGCAGAAATCGTGGACCCGCTTGGCCTCGCCGGTTTCCACCACCAGGCCGACCTCGGTGCGCAGGCCGGCGCGGATCAGGTGATGATGGACGGCGGCGGTGGCGAGCAGGGCGGGGATGGCGATGTGGTCGGCATCCATGCCCCGGTCGGACAGAATGAGAATATTATCGCCGCGCCGCACCACGTCGGCCGCCTCGCGGCACAAATCCTCCAGCGCCCGGGCCATGCCGTCGGCCCCTCGGCCCACCGGGTAGCAGATGCTGAGGGTGCGGGTGCGGAAGGCCCGGTCCACGTGGTACTCGATGCGGCGGATGCGCTCCAGGTCCACGTTGGCCAGGATCGGCCGCTTGACCTCCAATCGTTTCTGACTGCCGGCGCTGTGCGGATCGAGCAGGTTGGGGCGGGGGCCGATGAAGGACACCAGCGACATCACCAGTTCCTCGCGGATCGGGTCGATCGGCGGGTTGGTGACCTGGGCGAACTTCTGCTTGAAATAGTCGTAGAGCAGCTTGGGCCGGTCGGACAGCACCGCCGGCGGGATGTCGCGGCCCATCGAACTGATCGGGTCCTCGCCGGTCAGCGCCATCGGGTTGAGGAAGGCGCGCACGTCCTCCTGGGTGTAGCCGAACGCCTGCTGGCGGCGCAGCAGGGTGCGCGCGTCGGGGGCCATCGGGCCGATTTCGGTAGGCAGGTCTTGCAGGCGAATCTGGGTGGCGTCCAGCCAGTTCTGGTAGGGTTCGGCGGCGGCCAGTTGCGCCTTGATTTCGTCGTCGCCGACGATGCGGCCCTGCTCCAGGTCGATCAGCAGCATCTTGCCGGGTTGCAGCCGCCACTTCTTGACGATCTTCTCTTCCGGGATCGGCAGCACGCCCATTTCCGAGGCCATGATCACCTGGTCGTCGTCGGTGACCAGATAGCGGGCCGGACGCAGACCATTGCGGTCCAAGGTGGCGCCGATCTGACGACCGTCGGTGAAGGCGATGGCGGCGGGGCCGTCCCAGGGTTCGATCAGGGCGGCGTGGTATTCGTAGAAGGCGCGGCGCTGGGAATCCATCAACGGATTGTCGGCCCAGGCCTCCGGCACCATCAGCATCATGGCGTGCGGCAGCGAGTAGCCGGCAGCCAGCAGCAGTTCCAGGGCGTTGTCGAAGGTGGCGGAGTCGGACGCGCCGTCGCCGATCAGCGGCCACAGCTTGTCCAGGTCGGCGCCGAGCCGGTCGGATTTCATGTTGTGGCGGCGGGCGAGCATCCAGTTGATGTTGCCGCGCAGGGTGTTGATCTCGCCGTTGTGGCACAGGTAGCGGAACGGGTGGGCCAGCGCCCAGGACGGGAAGGTGTTGGTGGAGAAGCGCTGGTGGACCAGGGCCAGGGCCGATTCCAGCCGCTCGTCGCGCAAGTCCGGGTAGTACACACCGAGATTGCGCGCCAGGATCATGCCCTTGTAGACCAGGGTGCGGGACGACAGCGAGGCGACGTAGAACTGCTGGCTGCCGAGCAGTTCGCGGTCCCAGATGGCGTGATGGGTCTGCTTGCGGATCACGAACAGCTTGCGTTCGAAGGCGTCGGCGTCCGGGCAGTTCGGGCCGCGCCGGATGAAGACCTGGCGCACCACGGGCTCGGACGGGCGCACGCTGCGGCCCAGGCAGGAGTTGTCGGTGGGCACGTCGCGCCAACCCAGGAAAATCTGGCCCTCGACGGCGACGGTGCGCTCCAGAGCGGCCTCGCTCTGGGCGCGGGTCTGGGCGTCGCGGGGGAGGAAGACCATGCCGATCGCATAGTCGCCGGGCGCGGGCAGGTCGATACCGAGATCGGCGCACTCGGCCCGCAGAAAGGCGTCAGGAATTTGCACCAGGATGCCGGCGCCATCGCCGGCCAATGGGTCGGCGCCGACCGCGCCGCGATGGCCCAGATTGGCGAGGATTTCCAGACCCTGGCGGACGGGCTGATGACTTTTGCGGTTCCTGATATCGACGACGAAACCGATGCCGCAGGCGTCGTGCTCGTTGCGGGGGTCGTAGAGTCCTTCGGAGGCAGGCAGGCGGGTCATGCTCATGGTCATTCCTCAATAACAGCGGCTGATAGCCTCCCTGCCCAAACGGATTCCCCAGTCCACGGGTTGGAGCCGGGACTGTCATCATCTCGAAAAATTGGATACTCCCGACCCCATGATGGTTCGCGCACCCGCCACGAGAACAGCATCGCCGGCCTTTAATTCGACAAAACCGGCGACGAAAGGTGTCAACCGGGGATCAAACGACGCCCTGGTCGATCATGGCGTCGGCGACCTTGCGGAAGCCGGCGATGTTGGCGCCGAGCACCAGGTTGTCGGGCGCGCCAAATTCCTTGGCGGTCTCGCTGGCGGTGCGATAGATATTTTCCATGATCCGCTTGAGCTTGGCG
>JAGTSD010000323.1 GCA_018262135.1 Pseudomonadota bacterium
GAGGTCGCCAAGTTGTCGCTGCCGGGCGGCGGAGCCAGCGAAGATCCGCAGTGGCTCGCGGGGCATCTCGACATGATGGGCGGACCCGAGACATACCAGGTCTTTCCCGCCGGCTGGGCCTTCGCGACGAATACGCCGTTTCCGTGGCTGAAGCAGCTCGCCTCGCATCTGGGCGGCGTTCGCAACGGACTCGTCATCTCGTGGCCCGGGCGAATCAAGGCGCAGGGCGAGCTGCGAACGCAGTATCACCACGTCATCGATGTGATGCCGACATTGCTCGACGCCGCGCGCGTGCCGGCGCCGGGATTGGTGGATGGCGTTGCCCAGCAGCGTCTCGATGGCACGAGCATGATCTACAGCTTCGATGCGCCCGGCGCGCCCTCGACGCGGCACACGCAGTACTACGAAATCAACGGCAATCGCGCCATCTATCACGATGGCTGGCTGGCCAATACCACGCCGCGCAACATGCCGTGGCATATCGCGCAGTCCCGGGCCGGCAGCGATACGTCGACCTATCCATGGGAACTGTACGATCTCGAGTCGGACTTCAGTCAGGCGCACAATCTCGCGGCTGCACAGCCCGAACGGCTGAAGCAGATGCAGGCGCTCTTCGACGAGGAGGCGCGCCGCAACAACGTGTATCCGATCCAGGACACCGGCGCCCAGAGCCGTGGCATGAAGATGGCGCACGCTACGGGCTCCTTCCGCGCCAGCTATGTCTACTGGGGGCCGAATATCCGCCTGCCGCTCATGGCGGCGCCGCCGATCTTCTTCATGCCTTTCAGTCTCGAGGCGGAGCTCGAGATTCCGGAGCGCGGAGCGAATGGTGTGATCGTCGCGGCAGGCAGTCACTTCGGCGGCTGGAGCTTCTATCTCGAGGACGGCAAGCCCGTGGCCTACGCGGCCGCGTCGCACCTGCCTGGCCAGCAGTTTCGCGTAGCGGCAGGCAAGCCGCTTTCCACTGGCCCGAACCAGCTACGATTCGAGTTTGCGCCCGCGGGTGAGGGCGGTGTCGTGACGATTGCGGTGAACGGCAGTGAGGTTGCCCGCCAGACCATCGCGTCCTACCCGCACATGATGGCGGGCACGAGTGAGACTTTCGACATCGGCAGGGATGCCAATGGTCCCGTCTCTGAGGAATATCGGAACGAGGGTGTCTTTACGGGTGAGATCAAGCGAGTCCAGGTGAACATGAAGATGCCTTCGGCTGGCTCGATCGGGCCTGCCGTACAAAAGCCAACAGGGGACGGCGGATAGTCCATTTGAACCCGTCGACGGACAGCGGATCGGAAATGCAATGTTTCGGTCAGATGGTTGTAATGTTCAAAGATCCGGAAGCAGCGATTTCTAGCGGCGCGGGATCAGCTGGGGCAAGGTCAACGATCACGCACTGTGATCGGCGAAGCTCGGCGCACGCACGCTCGCGGCCTCGGGCGGCAGTTACCAGGCGGTGCTGCAGGGAGAGGGGGTTCCCGTCGTGTTCGCCGGCGAGCTGCCCGCGCGCCAGCCCTGCTTCCTCAACGCGGAGGCGGCCATCGCGAAGTACAGCAGTTCGTTGCGGTCTCGTCGCGAACGGGCCGCAGCACCGTAATTGCGATGCTGCGGCACTCGCTGACGCGCTGCATGCCATGCGCCCTGGTGAAGGTGAACGGGCGGTAGCCAGGCCGCGCAAGCGTGCCGCCATTCCTTGTGCATGAAGGGCTACGAGAACCAACTGGTGGCCGCCGGGCTGATCGGGCCCGTCTCGATCGCCGAATTGGCACAGTAGGAAAGCCCGCGTGTCGGCTACCGGCCCGGTAACGCATTGCCGGGGCCGGGAATCAGCGCTGTTTCTTCACTTGCTCAGGGGTGACAGCACTCCCCTGATTGCCAAAGGTATTCCTCACATAACTGGCGATATTGGCGATGTCGTTGTCGGACAGGCGCTTGCCGAACATCTTCATCTGGGTGCGATCCACCACGAACGGTGCGGGCGGCAGGTGAGGGCCGTAGAGGATGATATTGATCAGGGAGGACGGGTCGGTCGCCTGGACCAGTGGATTGCCCGCCAGTGACACACCCAGCACGCTGTCGCCGCGCCCGGTGGGCAGGTGGCAGGAACCACAGTGCGCCAGGGTTTCCTTGTCCGGTGCTGGTCCCGGCTCCTGGGCATTGGCGGGAATGCCTTTCAGATAGGCGGCCATGGCCTTCAGATCCTCGTCGCTGAAGTGGCCGGTGGAATTCTGGATCACTTCCACCATGGGGCCGTGCATCACCGCCCGGTCGCTCAGCCCGTGCTTGAGGTATGCCACGATGTCCTCCTCGCTCCAGGTGGCGAGGCCGGTGCCGTGGGGTGTCAGGTTGACTGCCGACCAGGGCCGGTAGTTACCGAATTTCACCTTGTCGAGATAGACGCCGCCGGTGAGGGCCATGTCCGGCTGTTCTGCGCCGAGGGCATTTCGCGGGGTATGGCAGGCGCCGCAGTGGCCGGGGCCTTCGACCAGGTAGGCGCCCCGGTTCCAGGCTGCGGATTGGGCGGTATCGGGTTGGTAGGTTTCCCCGTCGTGGAACAGGGTTTTCCACGGGCCGAGCAACAGCCGCAGGTTGTAGGGGAAATTCAACTCGTTGGCCCTGGCGGGCGCCTCTACCGGCTCCAGGGTTCGCAGGTAAAGATAGAGCGAGGCGATATCCGCATCCGTCATTTTGGCAAAGGCGGTGTAGGGAAACGCGGGGTAGAGATGGCTGCCGTCGGGCCGCAGGCCGTGCTTCATGGACTGGTGAAACTCCTCGAACGACCAGTTGCCGAGGCCGGTGTGCTTGTCCGGGGTGATGTTGGTGGAGTAGAGCACGCCGAACGGCGTGTGGAACGGCACGCCACCAGCGTGGGACTCGCCGCCTTCGACGGTGTGGCAGGTGGCGCAATTACCGGCTTTCGCCAGGTAGCTTCCCTTCTCCGCCGAGGCGTCGAGGCTCGCCAGGGGCGGCGGGGGGGTGGGTTCGCCCGGCGTAAGGGCGAAAAGTGCAATGGCAACCGCCGTGGCAATCAGCAGCATCGCGGTGACTGCCTTGCAGCGTGATTTCACAAACGTCATGAAGTGAGCCCTTGTCGCTTTGCGCAATCATGGTCGGGTGTAGTTGCGTTGAGACGCTGATTTTTGTGCGCGCCCAGCCGCCAGATCCGGCTTATTTTCTGCCGACGGCCTGCGTGCTCATCGGTTTCTCCAGCGCCGGGCTGTTGTCATTCACTGTCTTTTCGGTAAATGGAATACCGGTCAGACGCAGCCATTCCCTGGTGCGCCGGAGCATGTAATCCAGGCACGTCTCGTTACCGCTTCCCGGCCACGCCAGCAGGGTGCCCGACAAGTGGGCGCTGAATATTGCCACGGCCGCGTCGCGGTCGATGGCAGTGGGAGGCATCACACGGGAAATGGCCTTATGCCAGGCCGCGCCGCGCTTTCGCTCCAGTTCGGCCAGTGCCGGCTCGGTGATATTGCTGAAGTGGTTGTTCAGAAACGCGTTCAGCCCCTGAACGTTGGTCAATCGCCTGGCGATAAACGCAGCAACTTCCAGCAGATTATCGCCGCTCGGGGTTTTGGGCAGGCTTGCCACTTCCAGGTTGAAGCGGCTCACCATCTTGCGCAGCAGGGTTATCTTCAACTCCTGCGTGCTCTTGAAACGCAAAATGATCGCCGCCCTGGAAAGTCCGACATCGGCCGCCACTTCCGCCACGGTGAAGGCATCCGGTCCGCGCCGGTAGAGCACCGCTTTCGCAGCATCGAGAATTTCTTCATCAGTTACCGTCGGGCTTCTGGCCATAAAAATCCCTGTTCCGTTGTCAAAGGCTACCGGTCTCGGCGGACCCGTTTGATATTACTAACACCATAGTCAGAATAATGCTAACATCGGTGTCAGGAAAGCAAATATTACTGATGCCTCGATAATCGCGAATCAACGGGCCAGGAATACCGGGGCCATGAAAATACGGGGTAGTGCCATACACATGATCACCAGGTCGCCAATAGAATCTCGACAAGCGGGTGCGGGGGAAAGAAAGCCCATGTCACTGTTTTCCCGCTGTTACCCCTTGGCTGTCGCCGTGCTCGCCTTGGCCAATGCCTTTGCCAATACTGTTGATGCCAACACTGATGTCACCAAAACGACAGCTGCCACGAATGCAGCGGCAGTCAAATCATCGGCACCATTCGTCCGCGACGGCAAGGCGGGGTTTGTCGTCTCCCACATAAAATACGCGCTGGCGGATGGGACACCTGACTTGGCGGTCGCCTGTCCCGAGGGCATGTCTCTCCAGGTGGAGGAGATCTTCGCCATGGCGCCGGAAGGCAAGCGGCGGGGTGGGGAGTCCGACGCCGACTACGGCAAGCGGTTGCAGGCGGGTGGGCAGAAATTATCCACCGGTCCCAAGGGCGAGGATCTGTGCATGAACCCGGAAGTGGCCGAGCCCGATCCTCATTACCGCACCCTGAAGGTCGATGATATTCCCGTGCTCGGCATCGACCTGGATGGTCAGACCAGCCAGACAACGGGGAAGCCCGGCAGTTGCCCTCATGTGGATTTTCCCGGCGCAAAGGGTGAGCCGGGCATCGACAACCAGTTTTACCGCCTCGTGGGGTGCTCCCGTTCGTACCAGCCCGACGGTCAGTCCAACGGCTTCGATGTGGAGATGCTGACCGGCGCCTGGGGCATCCTGTTTACCCTGGAGGGCATCGACGACCTGCGCAATGACGAACAGGTGAAGGTGGGGATTTACGCCAACGCCGATCCCATTCAGTTGAGTCCCACCCGTGCGCCACTGGCCTACGCCACCTACGCCATGGATCAGGATCCGCGCTTTCGCGCCACCACCACCGGACGGATCGAAAACGGTGTGCTCACCACCGAGCCGGTGGACGTGCGTTTTCGCCACGTGGTCAACAGCATCCGCCTGGAGCGGCCGCTGAAGGATGCCCGTCTACAAGTCACACTGTCCGAGGACGGCGCCCTGGATGGCTACCTGGCGGGTTATACGCCGGTCGAAGATCTCTATGACTTCCAGTACGGCTACCGCAATGGCAAGGGCGGCGATGGCAAGCCCGCGCCACTTGGTCTGCGGTCGGGGTCGGCCAACGGTGCCGCCCGCGTACTGGGTCACACCTGTGCCGGCGCCTACCAGGCCATGCACGAATTGGCTGACGGCCATCCCGATGCGCAATCCGGCAAGTGCACCAGCATCTCCACCCAGTACCAGGTGCAGGCTCTGCCGTGGATGTGGCGTCAGCCAGTAAAAATCAGGGGTTGAAAGAGAAATTGAGGTTCGGCGATGAGGAGTAATCACAGGCTTTCGACATCGTCACATCGAGCCCTGCCACTGTCGGGGGTTTTACTTACAGTGCTTCTCGGCGGCTGTGGCGACAAAGCCGGTGTTGTCGCCGAACCTGATCCCGTGGGTGGTCCGGCGCTGGTGCGACGGCTGACGGAATCCCAGTACCGAGCGACAGTGGCCGATATCTTCGGGCCGGATATTCCCATTGCCGCCCGCTTCGAGAAAGGCGTGCGCGCCGATGGCCTGCTGTCCATCGGCACCAGCCAGTCGGGCATGTCGCCGTTCAGCATCGAGCAGTACGACGCTGCCGCCCGCACCGTGGCGGAAGCGGTGGTCAGTCCGGAGCGGCGGGGCCAGCTCATTCCCTGTTCGCCGGCTGCTGAAGCCGCGTTTGATCAGGACTGCGCGACCGCTTTTGTGGAGCGCTACGGCCCCCGGCTGTTGCGGCGCCCGCTGCGTCAGGAGGAAATCGACCGCTACGTGGCGGCGGGCCGCGACGGCCACGCCCGGCTGGGCAATTTTTACGAAGGCCTGAAGTACGCCCTGGTGGGCATGATGGTGGCGCCGGAATTCCTGCTGCGGGTGGAGCAGACGGAGCCGACCCCGGAAAACCACGATGTGGCCCAGCTCGATGACTATTCGAAGGCGGCGCGGCTGAGCTACTTCCTCACCAATTCCACACCGGACGAGGAATTGCTGCGGGCCGCTGGCGCCGGTGAACTGGATACCGGCAAAGGGCTGGCCGCCCAGGTGGACCGGTTGATCCAGAGCCCCCGTTTCGAGGGCTCGGTGCGGGCGTTCTTCGAGGACATGCTGGAGTTCGACCTGTTCGCCGATCTGGCGAAAGATCCTGCAATTTATCCCGCCTTCAATTCCACGGTGGCGGCGGAAGCCCAGGAGCAGACCCTGAAAACCATCACCGACCACCTGATCAACCGAAAGGGCGATTATCGGGACCTGTTCACCACCCGGGAAACCTACCTGACCAGGGCGCTGGGCATCGTCTATCGTCTGCCCGTTCCCACCCGCAACGGTTGGGAGAAAACCGAGTTTCCCGAAGACAGCGGCCGGGCCGGCATCCAGAGCCACATTTCCTTTCTGGCCCTGCATTCCCATCCCGGTCGCTCGTCCGCCACCCTGCGGGGCAAGGCCATCCGCGAGATCTTCCTCTGTCAGGATGTGCCCGATCCCCCGGCCAACGTCAGTTTCACCGCGGTGAATGAAGCTGATAACGCGGCCAAGCCCACCGCGCGGGATCGCCTGCGTATTCACAACACCGAGCCCGCGTGCGCGGGTTGTCACAAGATAATGGATCCGCCCGGCCTGGTATTGGAAAACTTCGATGGTCTCGGCACTTACCGCAGCCATGAGAATGGCGCGCTGATCGACACCAGCGGCGATCTGGACGGCAACGCGTTCAATTCCGGTGCGGGCCTGTCCCAGGCCTTGCGCAACCACCCGGAAACGTCCCGTTGTCTGGTGGAAAAGATGTACCGCTACGCCGTCGGCCGGGATACGGTGTGGGAGGAGCGGCCCTACATGGATTATCTTTTGGCATCCTTCGGTGTCGATGGCTACCAGGTGCCAAGGCTGATGCGCACCATCGCCCTGAGCAACAATTTCTTCGCCATTCGTGCGCCCGCGACAGACGCCGGCGATCAGCAACAGGCCGCCGTCGCGGCGGAACGGGAGGATCGGACATGAGCAAGTTTTCCCGCCGCACAGTGTTGCGCGGCGCCCTTCGGGGTGCCGCCGTGGGAGTGGCGCTACCGCTGCTCGACTGCTTCCTCGACAGCAGCGGCAAGGCCTACGCCGATACCGGGCAGCGGATTCCCGTGCGCTTCGGCACCTGGATCTGGGGCTGCGGC
>JAGTSD010000050.1 GCA_018262135.1 Pseudomonadota bacterium
CGCTCGTCCAGCGTTGTTTCAGTTTGCCAGGGCAGATCGAGGCTGAGGCGGGTGGGCGGTAAATCCAGCGCTTTCACCAGTCGCTGGCGCTCGGTTTCGTCCAGGGCATCGAGCAGGTTGACGATGGCGGCGATGCGCTGGGCGACATGACCACCGATGGCGTGATAGAGCGCCTGATCGCGGTCTTGCAGCAGGATGGCGGCACTCAGCAATTGGGCGATGACCAAACCCGCAGTGAGAAACAGCAGCAGCCGGCCGAACAGGGATTGCGGCAATCTGCGCATCAGAACTCCCGGTTGACCTGGGCCGCCAGCAGGTAACCCTCGTTGCGAACCGTCTTGATGATGACAGCCTCGCGCGGATCGTCGCGCAAGCGCCGGCGCAGCCGGCTGACCTGCACGTCGATGCTGCGGTCGAACGGCGCAGCTTCGCGGCCCTGCGTCAAATCCAGCAACTGATCGCGGTTCAGCACCCGCTGCGGATGATCCAGGAACACCCGCAACAGCCGGTAGTCGCTGGCCCCCAGCGGCGCCAGCACCCCGTCCGGCGCCACGAGTTGACGGGCATCCACGTCCAGGGTCCAGCCAGCGAAATGGAAGCGCCGCGCCTCGCCCGGTTCGGCGGGGGCGCTGCGGGCGCGGCGCAGAATGCTCTTGATCCGCGCCAGCAGTTCGCGGGGGTTAAACGGCTTGGGCAGATAATCGTCGGCCCCCATTTCCAGGCCGACGATGCGGTCGGTGTCGTCGCCGCGCGCCGTCAGCATGATGATCGGAATCGGCGAGCGGGCGCGCAGGGTGCGGCACAGCACCAGGCCGTCGTCACCGGGCAGCATCAGATCGAGGATGACGAGGTCCACCGGCCCCTGTTCCAGCGCCGCCCACAGACCGCGACCGTCGGCCACGCCGGTCACCCGGAAGCCGTTGCGGCCCAGATAGTCGCTCAGCAGTTCGCGCAGGCCCGGATCGTCGTCCACGACGAGCAGATGGTCGTTCACGACTCTTCCGCCGTCGATAAAACCGCGTTCTCCACCATCTCCCGCGCGTGGGCCAGCGTGTTCGCGGTCAATTCCAGGCCGCCCAGCATCCGGGCGATTTCCGTGACCCGCGCATCGGGTTCCAGCAACACGACTTGAGTGTGGGTGGTCGCGCCATCGGTCTGTTTTTCCGCCTTGAACTGCTGGTGCGCTTGCGCCGCCACCTGGGGTAGATGGGTGACGCACAGCACTTGCCGGCCTCCGCCCAGGGCGCGCAACTGCTGGCCCACCACTTCCGCCACCCCGCCGCCGATGCCGGTGTCCACTTCGTCGAAGATCAGGGTTGGGATGCGGGCGGCATGAGCGGCGATCACCTGAATCGCCAGGCTGATGCGCGACAGTTCGCCGCCGGAGGCGACTCTGGCCAGCAGCCGCAACGGCTGGCCGGGATTGGCGCTGACCTGGAATTCCACCGCCTCCAACCCGGCAGGCGTGGGCTGTTCCAGCCGTTCCAGCCCGATGGCGAAACGCCCTCCCAGCATTCCCAGCCCCGCCAGCGCGGCGGAAACCCGCTCGCCCAGTTCCCGCGCTGCCGTCGCCCGCCGCTCGCTCAGGCGGTCGGCGCAGGTCTGATAATGTATTCGCGCGGTTTTCAGCGCCTGTTGTAACGCCTCCAGCCGGGTCTCGCTGTGTTCGAGCGCTTCCCGTTCGGCTTCGAACCGCGCCCGCAGCGCCGGCAGTTCCTCGGCGGTGGTTCGATGCTTGCGGGCGAGTTGGTGAGCGGCGGACAGCCGCTGTTCGATTTGGGCCAGATGGTCGGGATCGAGATCGAGCGACTGCGCGTAACCGCGCAACTCGGCGCTGGCCTCCTGAATCTGAATCAGCGCAGCGTTGAGTAACTCGCCGATCGGGGCCAGGCGGGGATCCAGGCGGCTTAGCACCTCCAATTCGCGCAAACCATGTTCGAGCCGGTCGGCAATGGAAGACTCCTCGTCCTCGCTCAACCAGCCCAGCAGGCGCTGGCTGGTATCCAGCAACTGGCTGGCGTGGGCCAGCCGCCGCTGTTCGCTTTCCAGTTGTGCGACCTCACCCTCCGCCAGATTCAGCGCCGCCAGCTCCCGCAGGTGATAGCGCAGGATATCGAGCCGGGCATCGCGTTCGCTGGCAGCCTGCCGCAGCTCGCGCAGTTCCCGCCGCAGCCGGCTCCAGGTTTGATAATGTTCCGCCAGTTCCGCCGCCAGCGCCTGGTTGCCGGCATAGTCGTCCAGCAGTTGCCGCTGAGCCTCGCGCCGCAGCAGGGATTGATGCTCGTGCTGGCCATGGATATCTACCAACTGCTCGCCCAGTTCCCGCAGCGCCTGGGTCGGTTGGGGTACGCCGTTGATATAGCCGCGCGAGCGGCCGGCGCGGGCAACCACGCGCCGCAACTGGCACTCTCCGTCGCGGTCCAGGTCACGCTCGGCCAGCCAGGCGCGCGCCGCCGGCAGGGCATCGAGATCGAACAGTGCGCTGAGATCGGCCCGCTCCGCGCCATGGCGAATCATGTCGCTGTCCGCGCGGTCGCCCAGCAACAACCCGATGGCGTCCACCAGGATGGATTTGCCAGCGCCGGTTTCGCCGGTGATTGCGGTCATCCCGGCCGCCAGTTCCAGTTCCAGTTCCTCGACGATGGCGAAATCGCGGATGCGCAACTGGGTCAGCATGGTGGCTGGCTCTTCAGGTGAAGGGAGTCGCTTCCGGACTCAGGCCCCAGTTCAGCTTGGCCCGCAGCAACTCGAAGTAATCATGGTTGAGAGGATGGATCAGCCGCGCCTTGCGGCTCTTTTTGCGAATCAGAATGCGGTCGCCCGGCTCGATGGCCAGGCTGAGCTGGCCGTCGCAGGTGACTTGGGCCGCAGTGGTGTTGACGCTGTTCAGCACCACCTCGATGACGCTGTCGGCTTTGACCACAATCGGTCGGTGGGTCAGGGTGTGCGGGCAGATCGGCACCAGCACCACCGCTTCCAGCCCCGGATGGAGAATCGGCCCGCCGCCGGCCAGGGCATAGGCGGTGGAACCGGTCGGGGTAGAGATGATCAGTCCGTCGGCCCGGTAGGCGTTGAGAAAGCGGCCGTCGAGAAAGGCGTCCACTTCGATCATCCGGGCCACCTCGCGCTTGTGGACCACCACGTCGTTGAGCGCGTCGGCTTCGCCGGTCACCTGGTCCTCGCGCAACACCTGGGCGTGCAGCAGCGAGCGGCTCGCCTCGCGGAAATGCCCTTGCAACACCGCTTCCAGCCGGTGGGGGATTTCGCTGGGGGACACATCGGCCAGAAAGCCGAGCCGGCCCCGATTGACGCCCAGGATGGGCACCTCGTAATCCACCAGCGACCGCGCTGCGTTCAGCATGGTGCCGTCGCCGCCCATGACGATGACCAGGTCGCATTGCTCGCCGATAGTGGAGCGACTGGCGATCTCCAAGCCGTTGTCCGGGATCAGCCGGGCCGAGCTTTCGTCGAGCAAAACCCGCAACTGGCGCTGGCGCAGATAGGCGGCAATCTGGTTCAGCGTCCCCGCCCCGGTGGGATCGCCGAATTTGCTGATGAGGCCGATGGTGTGAAAAGCCAGGGTAGACATCGTTTCGTACTGGGTGGTTGCTCGAGCACAAGTTAACATTTTACCGGAAACCGCGCACATACCGGATGGCTTGACACCTTTTCAGGGAGTTGCTACGGTGGTTTAGCACTTTAAGGCCGGGAGTGCTAAAAACGGGAAATCATCGGCATGCACAGCACGGAATCCACTCTGGCGGGCCATCCCGCCCTCGACGAACGCACCCAGCATTTGCTGCGGACACTGGTCGAGCGCTACATTCGTAACGGCCAGCCGGTTGGCTCGCGCACGCTGGCGCGCGACGCCGGGCTGGATCTCAGCCCGGCCACCATCCGCAACGTCATGGCGGATCTGGAGGAACTGGGCTATCTGCGCGCCCCGCACACCTCGGCCGGGCGGGTGCCGACCGCCCGTGGCTACCGGTTTTTCATCGACGCCCTGCTGCATCTCAAACCCTTGGAGCACGAGGAGATTGAAGCCCTGCGCCGGCGTATCGGCCAGCCGGTGCGGGATGGTGCCGAACTGGCGCGCTCGGTCTCCGATCTGCTGTCCGGCGCGACCCATCTGGCCGGCGTGGTCATGCTGCCGCGCCGCAAGGTGGCGACCCTGCGTCAGGTCGAGTTTCTGCCCCTGACCGAGAACCGGGTACTGGTGATTCTGGTGTTGAATAGCCAGGAGGTACAAAACCGCGTCATCCAGACCCGACGCCCCTACAGTGCCACGGAATTGCAACAGGCGGCTAATTATCTGAACCAGCAGTTCACCGGCCAGGATATCCAGCAGGTGAGGGCGTCGTTGCTGCGGGACTTGCGCGAGGCCCGCGACTGTCTCGACCGGTTGATGCAAACCGTGGTCGAAATGGCTGAGCAGACTTTCGAGGCCGAACCAAGCGGCGAAGATTACGTGGTCGCCGGCCAGACTCAGTTGATGCAATACGCCGATCTGTCCGATCTCGACAAGCTGCGACAATTGTTCGAGATTTTCAACCACAAACGCGATTTGCTGCACCTGTTCGACCAGTGCCTTCATGCCGATGGCGTGCAGATTTTCATCGGCGAGGAATCCGGCTTCGAGGCGCTGGAAGAATGCAGCGTGGTGACCGCACCCTATTCGGTGGAAGGGCGGGTGCTGGGCGTGCTGGGCGTCATCGGCCCAACCCGGATGGCTTACGACCGAGTGATTCCCGTGGTGGACGTAACCGCCCGGTTGCTGGCGGCGACGCTGAATAGCCAGGATTGAGAGGCTGCAAAAAACCGGCTTGTGAGCAGCCACTGGCCTGCTGGCGAAACCCCAGCCGAATCACCGGCCAGCGGGTTCCTGCGTTGACAGGTCAACCGCCGCTCAAACAGCCGCGCAATGCATCGGCCAGGCCCTGCAGCAGTTGAAAATAGGCGTCGGGGCCCGCCGGCAAATCCGCGCCCAGCGGATCGAGCACTCCACGGCGGGCGGCGCTGCCGGCGATGATGGTTTCCACCAGTGCAGGTTGAAACTGTGGCTCGCTGAACACGCACCGGACCTTGCGCTCGCGGACGCGCGCCTGAATGTCCGTCACCCGTTTCGCGCCGGGCCGCTGTTCCGGCTTGAGCACCACCGAACCGACCGCATTCAACCCATAGCGCCGCTCGAAGTATTGATAGGCGTCGTGAAACACCAGGTAGGGTTGCTCCCGGACCGGCGCCAAAGCCGAGGCCAGTTGCTGGTTCAACCGATCCAGCCGCTCGATCAGCGCCGCGCCGTTGCGGGCGTACTCCGCCTGACGAGCGGGGTCTGCCGCGCCGAGCACGGCGACCATCTGACGAACCATGGCGGCGGCGTTGACCGGGTCCAGCCAGAGATGAACGTCGCGGCTGGCGGTGGGGGCGGGATCGTGGTCGTGGTCATGCGCCTCCCAGGCCCCGCCGGCCCGCAGCGGCAGGATCGTGACGCCGGGCGCGTCCAGCAAGGCCATGGAGCGGGCGGTGGGGGCGTTGGCCAGCGGTTTGACTAAAAAGCTCTCCAACTCAGGCCCGATCCAGAACACGACCTGGGCCGCGCCGAGGGTGCGCGCATCCGATGGTTTGAGACTGTGCTCATGCGGTGAAGCGCCGCCGGGCACCAGCAGCAACGGTTCGCCCACGCCCTGCATGACGCCCGCCACGAGCGCATGCACCGGCTTGATGCTGGCCACCACCACCGGCTGGGCGGCGAACGCCAACAGCGGGGCGAATAGCAGCGCCCATCCCAGCAAACCCCACTGCCGACGGGAGCTTCTTGGCTGACTCGGCATGAACCCCCTCCAGATTATGGTATAAACGACGGCTGTTATAGTGCGGCCAGGTCAACGAATTGAGCAACAGGATCGAGGAATTGCCACGGGCCGAAATGGCCGCCCGGACCATCAGCGAAGCGCGGCGAACCATGCCGGCTGAACCACTGCTGACGGTCGAGAACGTCAACCTCGCCATCCGGGGCAACCCGATCCTGCGGGACGTAAGCTTCCGGGTCACGGCGGGCGAAATCGTCGCCCTGATCGGCCCGAACGGGGCGGGCAAATCCACGCTGGCGAGGGTGGCGTTGGGCCTGATGCGGGCCGACAGCGGCCGGGTCTGGCGCAAACCGGGCGCGCGAGTCGGTTACATGCCGCAACGGCTGGTGGTGGACGACGCCCTGCCGCTGAGCGTGCGGCGCTTTGTCACCCTCGGCACCCCAGCTTCGCGAGAACAGGTTCGGGAGGCGCTGGTGGAAGTGGGCGCGGCGCACACGCTCGATGCGCCGGTGCAGGCGATTTCCGGCGGCGAGTTGCAGCGGGTGCTGCTGGCGCGGGCGCTGTTGCGCGAACCGGAACTGCTGGTGCTGGACGAGCCGATTCAGGGCGTGGACGTGAACGGCCAATACGAGCTGTACGACCTGATCAGCGGCCTGCGCCAGCGGCGGGGCTGCGGCATTCTGATGGTGTCGCACGAACTGCACCTGGTGATGGCCGCCACCGATCACGTGCTGTGCCTGAACCGGCATGTCTGCTGCTCCGGCCATCCCGACCACGTCGCTCGCGATCCCGCCTATCTGGAACTGTTTGGCCTCGATGGCGCCCGTCATCTGGCGATCTACCACCATCATCATAACCATCGCCATGACCTGCATGGCGCGGTGGTGGAATCGGCGGAGGATGGCGCGCATGGATGATTTCCTGCTGCGCGCCCTGCTGGGCGGGCTGGGGGTGGCGCTGGCGGCCGGGCCGCTGGGTACCTTCATCATCTGGCGGCGCATGGCCTATTTCGGCGATACCTTGGCGCACTCGGGGCTGCTGGGCGTGGTGCTGGGCGCGGTATTGCACATCAACCCCCAACTGGGCGTGGTTCTCACCTGCCTGCTGGTGGCGCTGGCGCTGGTGTTGTTGCAACGGCAACGCGGGCTGGCCACCGATACGCTGCTGGGCATTCTGGCCCATGCCACCCTGTCGCTGGGGCTGGTGGCGCTGGCCTTCCTGGAAACGGTGCGGGTGGATCTGGTCGGCTATCTGTTCGGCGACATCCTGGCGATCAACGTCAGCGATCTGTACTGGATCTGGGGCGGCGGCCTGCTGGCGCTGGCCGCGCTGGCTGGGTTGTGGCGGCCGCTGCTGGCGATTACCGTCCATGAGGAACTGGCGCGGGTGGAAGGCGTGGCGGTATTTCCGGTCCGGCTGGCGTTCATGCTGCTGATCGCCCTCGTCATCGCGGTGGCGATGAAGGTGGTCGGTATTCTGCTCATTACCTCGCTGCTGATCATCCCGGCGGCGGCGGCGCGGCGCTTCGCCCATTCACCGGAAGGCATGGCGGCGCTGGCCAGTCTGTTCGGCAGCGCAGCGGTTGGGCTGGGGCTGTGGGCCTCGCTGCGCTGGGATACGCCAGCCGGTCCTTCGGTGGTGATAGCGGCTACAACGCTGTTCGCGCTGGGTTTTGTGGTTCCGGCCAAGTCAAGGCGCTAACACACCAAATTCCCTGCTAAATCCAAGATTAAGCAGCCATCCAATCGTGATTTTTAGGAAGTTTCCTGATTTTGCATTGCGACATTTTTATTGTGCAATGCGGTAGTTAGAACGGCCAACTGGCTAAATTCCGCCCTTTCCAGCCATTAGTGTGTTTATTCTAATCCAAGCCGTTACTATTGGAAGCGACGGTGGACCGGGGCTGTCGCCCGGCTATTCGAAGCGCCGCTACCGGGATGGTAACTAACTGTTCGATAATGCCTTTTTGAAGTCCACCACGGAGAATCAGCATAAGGGTTCGGAATACCCGGAATCGGTTGTTACGGATGACCGTTCTTGGGGTTTTTACAGGAGTAGCGAGCGATGGCGTACCAACAATTGCAGCGATGCCTGCGTGAAACGCGCAAGGTAGAAGATACGCTGGCTCT
This sequence comes from Pseudomonadota bacterium, assembly GCA_018262135.1. Taxonomy (GTDB): domain Bacteria; phylum Pseudomonadota; class Gammaproteobacteria; order Competibacterales; family Competibacteraceae; genus Contendibacter. The sequence continues at coordinate 7,940 of JAGTSD010000050.1, forward strand.
GGCCAGCCAGATCTGGCTGGCGGGGATTGGCGCATTGGCGCGTGCCCAGCAGGAAGGCCATGAGTTTTTCGATCAACTGGTGCAATGCGGCGAGGTCGTGGAGGCGATTGAAGAAGACGACGGCCTGCGCGAACTCAAGGAGTTGGCGCGGTTGGTGCTGGCCGGCCCCGGCGTGAGGAAGGCGAACACGCCTACGCCGGATGAAATCCTTAGTCTGGCGGAAATGATCCAACATTTCGATTTGCATCTGAACGAACTGGAAATGCGCTGAACCGGCGATGGACCTTGCAACCTGGCGGGCGGAGTGTTCCGCCCGCGCCGTTCCCCTGTCGTCAACCTTCCCGCAACGCCCGCCACGGCGGCTGATTCAGCGCCGAGCGCGCGCCCAGCAGTCCGGCCAGCCCCACGCCCAGCACGCCCGCGCCGCCGCCCAGCAGCCAGACCCAGCCGTTCCAGCGGTAGGGAAACTCGAACACGTGCGCGGTCAGCACGTAGCCGAGCAGGGTCGCGGCGGCGGCGGCCAGTACGCCGGCCAGCAGGCCCAGGGTGGCGAATTCCGCCAGCAGGCTTTCCCGCACCACCCGCCGCCGCGCGCCCAGCGTGCGCAGCACGGCGCTCTCGAACCGCCGCTCGTCCTGGGTAGCCTGAATCGCGGCGTACAGCACCACCAGCCCCGCCGCCAGGGTGAACAGGAACACGTATTCCACGGCGGCGATCACCCGGTCCATGATCTCGCGGACCTTGGCCATCAGCGCCTCCACGTCCAGCACCGTCACCGATGGGTACTGCCGCACCAGCTCCGCCAGTACCGCTT
>JAGTSD010000051.1 GCA_018262135.1 Pseudomonadota bacterium
GGCGGAACCGCTTCAACAGGCGGCGCGGCGGCCACGGGTGGCGGAACCGCTTCAACAGGCGGCGCGGACACGGCAGTGGGCGCGTTCAATACCGTCTTGCTCCGGTCGCCGGGCCGCTGGGCTAATCGCTTCACTGGATCGAGAAACACAGTGAATTCGCGGAAGGTCTTGCCGCGCGGCCAGGCGAACTCCACCAGCAACCCCAGCGACGGCTCCTGGATCGGCTTGGTCGAAACTACCTTGACGTAGACCTGACCCTCGGCGTTGTACTCCACCGAAAACACCAGATTCGTCAACACCGGCGCTCGTTCCAGCTTGAACTCCTTGAACATCGGCGTGGGGGCCAGCTTGACCGAGATCTTGCCCAGTTCCTCCGGCGCGAGCGTCGGCAACGGAATCCGGGCGTCGAACAACTGGTTCAGGGCGGAATGGACCTGGATCTCGCCAATGTCCAGCGCCAGAGCGCAGGCGGGTCCCAACAGCAACGGCGCCAGCCAGGCCAGGCCCCCCGGCGCGAATCTGGACGCGACGCGGGCGCCAATGGGACATGCGCCCCGCAGGGCGCGCAGCAAACGAAACGGGTTGCGGGTCATGGACGAAGCCTCCAGGCCGATGGTGGCGCGGCCTGACGGATTTTCGCCGGCATCAACGCACCACGCTCATCTTACCTGTCATACCGGGGTCAGTTGCAATCCACGCTACGCCGCGGATCGCTGTTCGGATCGAGATTCTACCGTCCCGGCGGCAATCAACACCTCCCCCAGACGCCGGTCGCTTTCAATAATGTGCTTGATCAGCCAATCCTTGAGCGCCTGCAGGGTCAACATCAGGCTGGTGTTGTCGAACTGGCGCTGGATGCTGAGCAGATCCTCCACCAGCTTGCGGTGCGCCTGCCGGTGGAGGAGCGCGTTCGCATAGCCATGCTGGTCCATCAGCCGTTCCTCGGTTTGGAAATGATCGCGGGTGCAAGTGACCAGTTCATCCAGCAGCGCCACGATCCGCTCCTCCCGCTGGCCCGTTTTCACGGCATCGCCGATGCGGCTCAGCAACGCCGCCATCCGGGCGTGCTGCTCATCAATCACCGGCACCCCGACCGACCACTCCTCGCTCCATTCCAGGAACGCCATCCTGAACGGTTTCCCGTCCGCCAGCGTCGCTTCGTACCAGCTCCAGGTGTTCTTGCCGCGCGCCTTGCTCTGATACATGGCAGCGTCAGCACGACCGAGCAGGGTTTCCATGTCGCGGCCATCGTCCGGGGCGATGCAAAGACCGATGCTGGCCCCCACCCGGCACTCGTGCCCAACCAGCGCAAACGGCTCGGCCAGCGACTCGATCACCTTGTCAGCGACCCGCGCCGCATCGTTCGGTTCCCGCAATCGGGGCAGCAGAATGATGAATTCATCGCCACCCACGCGTGCTACGGTATCGGATTCGCGGACGCAGTTCCGCAGGCGCCGCCCCACCGCCTGGAGCAGGGCATCGCCGGTTTCATGGCCATGGGCATCGTTAACGGCCTTGAAGCCGTCCAGGTCCAGCAGCAGGAGGGCAAACGGCACGCCGTCGCGTTTGCTCTGGGCCAGCGTCTGGCCGAGGCGGTCGAAGAACAGGGTGCGGTTCGGAAGATCGGTGAGCGGGTCGTAGAACGCCAGATAGTTCAATTGCCGCTGGGCACGTTTCTGCTCGGTGATGTCGAGCGCCACCCCCACGATGGCGGGACGCCCTTCGTGCTCGACGACTTCGCCGTTGACCTCGATGTCAATCAGTCGGCCATCCTGGCGAACGGCGCTGAAGGCGTAGCGGATGCTGCTGATTTCGCCGTCCAGACGGCGGCGGAGATTTTCCCTGACCTGCTCCCGGTCTGCCTGGGCGGTCAGATCCAGCGGTCCCAGCCGACCCACGAGGTCCTCCACCGCGTAGCCGAAGATGTCGGCCAGCTTGGGATTGACATAGACGAATCGGCCATCCTGGATGATGTAAATCCCCACCAGGGACTGCTCCACCAGGCCCCGGAACTTGGCCTCGGCGGTTTTACGCTCCTGTACTTCGCGGCGCAGACGGCGGTTGATCCGATGAATATGCAACAGGATCAGGCCACCCAGCAGCGCCAGGGCCAGCGTCACCGCATCGTGCAGGAAGACCTGAGCCAGCAACAGGCCCGGTTCGGCGCGGACTGGCAGACCCCAGGCCAGCACGACGGCCAGAACCAGCCAACACAACGCACCCCAGCCGCGCCAACGGGTTCCACCGCAATCTTCCTCCCGCTCGCTCCTCTGCCCGTCTGACCCGGCACCCGCCAGGGATACGCCGAAGCGGGCGCGCAACAACCGGAAGGGTTTACAGGTCACAGCCAACTCCTCTAAAGCAGGCAGCAGCACAGTTGGACGGATTCGCGCCAGCGTCAGCACACGCCGCCACAGTGATCTATTCTAGCTAGAATGTTGGCTTGCCACGCTGGCAACCTCCACCAGGGGCCAGAACTCCACGCAACTCCACGGATCCTTCCCATGCCCGCCAGCCAAAATGGATTGACACCCCACGCCGAACCTGCAGCACGCGCAATCCCCGACACCAATCCGGACGACCCTGCAGCTCGCCTGTTGGCATTGCTGGGCGAACTGGCGCGGGAAATCCGCCCATCGGAACGGCTGGCAGCGACCCTGACCCTCGACAGCCATTTGGAGCGGGACCTGGCATTGGACAGCCTGGCGCGCGCCGAGTTGCTGCAACGGATCGAGCGAACCTTCCACGCGCGCCTGGACGAACAAATGCTGCTGGCCGAAACCCCGCGCGATCTGCTGGCGCTGATCCTGGGGGCTGGCGGCGAACCGGCCGGTCCGACGGCGGTTGGTACCGGGCCGATGCCAGGGCGTGAATCCACTGTAACCGGAACCCCGGAACGTGCCGAAACCCTGCTGGACATGCTGGACTGGCACGAGCGCTCCCATCCCGACCGGGTGGCGATCCAGATCCAGGGCAACGACGAACGCATCGCGACCACCTTCACCTACGCCAGTCTGGTGCAGGGCGCGCGGACTGTCGCCGCCGGGCTGCAGGCGCGTGGCCTGCAACCAAGCCAGACCGTGGCCCTCATGCTACCCACGGGGGCCGATTATTTCCTCGGCTTCTTTGGCATCCTGCTGGCCGGCGGCGTACCGGTGCCGATCTATCCACCGGTCCGGCCCTCGCAGCTCGAGGAACATCTGCGCCGTCACGCCCGGCTGTTGACCAACGCTCAGACCGTGGCGCTGATCACCGTGCCCGAGGCGAAACTGGTGGCGCGGCTGCTTCAGTCCCAGGTCGAGGAACTGCGCCACGTCGTCACCGTGGCGGAACTGCAGGCGCCAGCGCCGGCGTGGAACGCCGTACCGGTGCGCGCCAGCGATCTCGCCTTCCTGCAATATACCTCTGGCAGCACCGGCGAGCCCAAAGGCGTGATGCTGACTCACGCCAACCTGCTGGCCAATCTGCGCGCGATGGGTCCCCATGCGGAAGTCAGTTCCAGCGACGTATTCGTCAGTTGGCTGCCGCTGTATCACGACATGGGCCTGATCGGCGCCGGCCTGGGCAGCCTGTACTACGCCTTCCCGCTGATCGTGATGTCGCCGCTCAGCTTCCTGGCCCGACCGGCGCGCTGGCTGTGGGCCATTCACCGCCATCGCGGCACGCTGTCGGCGGCCCCCAATTTCGCCTACGAGATGTGCGCCCGCCTCATCCAGGATCACGAGATCGAGGGCCTGGACCTGAGTTCCTGGCGCATGGCGCTCAACGGTGCGGAACCGGTCAGCCCCGCGACCCTGGAACGGTTCATCGCCCGGTTTGGCCGCTACGGCTTTCGGCCCGAAGCGATGGCGCCGGTGTACGGACTGGCGGAATGTTCGGTGGGGCTGGCCCTGCAGCGGCCCAGCCGGGCGCCGGTCGTTGATCGGGTGCGGCGCGACCGATTCATGGCCACCGGACAAGCCGAACCGGCCGATCCCGCCGATCCCACGGCGTTGCTCTTCCCGGCCTGTGGCCAGCCGATTCCCAACCATCAGATTCGGATCGTGGACAAGCAGGGCCGGGAATTGCCGGAGCGCCAGGAGGGCCAGGTGGAATTCAGCGGTCCGTCCACCACCGCCGGCTACTATCGCAACCCGGACGCCACCCGCCGCCTGTTCCCGCACGGTCCCGACTGGCTGGATTCCGGGGATCGCGGATATCTGGCCGGCGGCGATATCTATCTGACCGGCCGGGTCAAGGACCTGATCATCCGGGGCGGGCGCAATATCTATCCCTACGAACTGGAACAGGCGGTCGGCGAACTCGAGGGGATCCGCAAGGGCTGCGTGGCGGCGTTCGCCAGCGCCGATCCCGCGACCGGCAGCGAGCGCCTGGTGGTGGTCGCCGAAACCCGCGCCACCAAACCGGAGGCTCTGGCCAGCCTGCGCCAGCGGATTCACAGCGTCGGCGTGGACCTGCTGGGTCTGCCGCCGGACGACGTGGTGCTGGCGCCGCCACACGCGGTACTCAAGACGTCAAGCGGCAAGATTCGCCGGGCGGCGATGCGGGAACTGTACGAGCGCAATCTCATCGGCCGCGGCGGGCGGGCGTTGTGGCTGCAACTGGCGCGGATCGCGCTCGCCGGCGGCTGGGGGGAAGCGCGGCGGTGGGGGCGTGGCCTGCGCGAACGGCTGTACGCCGGTTATGCCTGGACCGTGTTCGGGCTGCTGGCGCCGGGGGTGTGGCTGGGCATCATGACCCTTCCGCAACCGGCCTGGCGCTGGGCGCTGGGACGCGCTGCGACCCGGCTGCTGGCCTGGCTGACCGGCACGCCGCTAACGGTGCACGGCCTGGAGCACCTGCCCGACGGTCCCTGCGTGCTGGTCGCCAACCACTCCAGTTATCTGGACGCCTACGTGCTGATGGCAGCGATTCCGCGCCACTTCCACTATGTCGCCAAGCGGGAACTGCTGGACAACCGCTGGCTCGGCAAACCGCTGGCGCGCATCGGTACGCTGTTCGTCGAGCGCTTCGACGTACAGCGCGGCGTGGACGAAGCGCGCCAGATCGCCGAGGCAGCGCGCGCCGGGCAGTCGCTCGGTTTCTTCCCGGAAGGCACCTTTGCCCGGATGCCGGGCCTGCTGCCCTTTCGCATGGGCGCGTTCGTGGCGGCGGCGCAGGCTGGAGCACCCATCGTGCCGGTGACGATTCGGGGCACGCGCTCGATGCTGCGGGCCTGGTCGTGGTTTCCGCGCCGGGGCCGGCTGGAAGTGATCGTCGAGCCGCCGCTCTCGCCCGATGGGGAGGACTGGGCGGCGGCGGTGCGGTTGCGGGACGCAGCGCGGGCGGCGATTCTGCGCCACTGCGGCGAACCGGATCTGGGGGATTGAATAGCAGCGGCGGAAGACGGGCGGAGCTGACCGGGCTCCAGGAAAGCGAATCGCGCCGGTCGCTCCTCACACCACCCACACCAGCACCGCCGGCAGGGTTACCAGCGCCGCCGCTGTTTCCACCGTGACGATGGCCGCGATCAGTGGCACATCGCCACCCATTTGCCGCGCCAGGATGTAGGCGGTGGGCGCTCCCGGCAGCGCCGCGAACGTTACCAGCACCGCCGTTTCCAGCCGTCCCGGTTGCATCACCCAGCACAGTCCGGCCGCCAGCGCCGGCAGAGCCACCAATTTCAGCGCGCTGGCCGCCGCCAGCAATCCTGGCCGGGCCAGTCCCTCCAGCCGCAGCCCGGCGCCGACCGCCAGCAATCCCAGCGGCAGCGCTGCCCGCGCCAAAATCTCCAGCACCGCCGCCGAACCCCACGGCAAGCCGATGCCGCTCAGGTTCAACCCGATCCCGGTCAGACAGCCCAGGATCAGTGGATTGGTCAGCAACCCGCGCGCCACACCGGCCATGGTGGCCGAACCGCCGGCATGAACTGTCAACACCAGCACGCACAGCACGTTGATCAGTGGAATCATGATCGCCATGACCAGCGCCGCCACCGTGCCACCATCGGCCTGAAACACCGCCAGCACTACCGCCAGCCCGACGTAGGTATTGAAGCGAATCACACCCTGATACACCGAGGTAAACGCCGGCCCGTCCACCTTCAGCCAGGGTCGCAGTACGCAGACCAGCGCGGTCATGCCCAGCAGCAGCGCCACGATGACCACCGCCACCGGCCCGACTGCGTAATCGCCCAGGCGCGACAGCGCCAGCCGATGCACCAACAGCGCCGGAAACAGGAGGAAATAGGTAAAGCGCTCGGCTGCCGGCCAGAAGCCATCGCCGGGAAATCCTGACCGCCGCAGGCCCAGGCCCAGCAGGATCAGCGCGAAAATCGGTCCCAGCGCGCCGAGGATGAGCGGCAGATGGTTCACGCGGACTCGACGCAGAACCGGTGTATCAGTCTCAGCAACAGATCCAGCGTCGGTTCGATCATCGTTAGCGGCAGATATTCATCCGGCTGATGGGCGCACTCGACGCTGCCCGGCCCCAGAATGACCGTCTCCATGCCCAGCGCGTTCAGATACGGCCCCTCAGTACCAAAACTCACCGCGCCCGCCGGCGCGCCGGTCAGTTCCTCGGTCGCCCGGACGATGGCCGCCGTCGCCGGCGTCTCCATCGCTTCGATGCCCTCGAACAGCGGGGTGAAGCTGAGCTGCAGTTCACAGTCGGCCAGCAATCGTCCCAGCCGCCCATGTAATTCGCTACGCAGATCGGCCAGCTTCATGCCCGGCAATGATCGAATGTCAATATGCAGCTCGCAGTCGGCGCAAATCCGGTTCGGATTGTCGCCGCCGTGAATATGGCCCAGATTAAGCGTTGGCACCGCTACTTCGAACAGCGGATTGCGATAGCGCGCCTGCAATTCTGCCCGCCAGCGCAGCAACTCGCCGATGACCCGGTGCATCCCCTCCAGCGCGTTTACGCCCAGCGCCGGATTACTGGAATGGCCCGATCTCCCCTCCAGTCGGATCGCCTCCATCAGAATGCCCTTGTGCAGCCGCACCGGCTTCAGGCCGGTCGGCTCGCCGATCAGCGCGTGCCGACCCAGCGGTTGACCTGCCGCTGCCAGCGCCCGCGCACCGTCCATGCCGCTTTCCTCATCGGCTGTGGCCAGAATCACCAGCGGCTGGCGCAACTCATCGGCCCGGAATTCCCCCGCCGCCGCGATGGCCAGTGCCAGAAACGACTTCATGTCCGCCGAACCCAGCCCGTAAATCCGCCCGTCCGCGACCGTCCCGCCGAACGGGTCAAACCGCCAGCGACCGGCGTCACAGGGTACGGTATCGGTATGGCCGGCCAGCACCAGCCCCCCCGGTCCGCTACCCAGGACCGCGATCAGGTTGGCCTTGTCGGGCCGTCCCGGCAGCGGTTCGATCCGTACCGCAAAGCCGGCCTCCTCCAGCCAGCCAGCCAACAGATCAATGACCGGCCGGTTGCTCTGGTCGAACCGCGGCAACACGCTGCTCACTGAGGGTTTCGCGATCAATTGACGAATCCGGTCCAGTACCGGGAATAAAGGTGTCGGCATGAGGTTTTCACTGGCGATAACGGTTAATGCTGCGCGATAATAACAACAATCGTTGGCAGGCGTCCCGCGCTGGTCCTGGCCACCATCCCCAAGCCGTGCCCTCGCTTTACCTTCATGCCTGACCCCACCGTTTCCGGACTTTCCTGAATGCCATGCCGCGTCTTGCCACCCTGGATGATGTTCCGGCCCTGCTGGCCATCGAAGAACAGTGCTTTCGTACCGACCGGCTGTCGCGCCGCAGTTTTCGGCACTTGCTGAGCCGCGGCCATGCGGTCACCCTGGTGGACGAGGATGCCGGCCGCATCTGCGGCTATGTGCTGCTGCTGTTCTCGCAGGGTACGTCCATGGCCCGGCTCTATTCCATCGCCGCCCACCCCGATTTCGCCCGGCACGGCGTCGGCGACCGGCTGCTGGAAGCCGCCGAGGAAGCGGCCCTGGAACGCGATTGCGTGTCCATGCGGCTGGAGGTCCGCCGCGACAACCCCCCCTCGCTGAACCTGTTCCGCCGCCACGGCTACCGTCAGTTCAAGGAAGTGCTGGACTATTATGAAGACCACATGGACGCGCTGCGCTTTGAAAAGCGACTGGTTCCCCATCTGAAGGCCGATCTGGTCAAGGTTCCCTACTACCGGCAAACCCTCGACTTCACCTGCGGCCCGGCAGCGCTGATGATGGCGATGAAGGCGCTGGACCCGATCCTCGACTTGAACCGCACACTGGAGCTGCGGCTGTGGCGCGAGGCCACCACCATCTTCATGACCTCCGGTCATGGCGGCTGCGGTCCCTATGGCCTGGCGCTGTCGGCCTACCGACGCGGCTTCGATCTGGAAATCCACGTCAACGAGGATGGCGTGTTCCTGGTGGACTCGGTGCGCAGCCCGGAAAAGAAGGAAGTCATGCGGCTGGTGCAGGAGGACTGGATCGAGGAACTCCGCCGTCTGCCGGTCATCCTGTGTCGCGGCAGTCTGGGCGTGGAGGAACTGCGCCAGAAGTTCGAGGCCGGCGGCATTCCGCTGGTGCTGATCAGTTCCTACCGCATTTATGGCGAGCGGTTCCCGCACTGGGTGGTCGTCACCGGCTTCGACGAGCATTACATCTACGTCCACGATCCGCTGGTGGATGCCGAGGAAGGCGAAACCATCGCCGATTCCATCAACATGCCGATCCCGCACCGGGAATTCCAGCGCATGGCCCGCTACGGCAAGGCCGGGCAAAAAGCCGTGCTGATTCTCTACCGTTCTCCACGGCGTCAGGAGCGCCGAGTTCAACCGATGGCCGATCACATCATCCTGGTGGAAAACCCCACCGACTGGAAAGCAAGCTTTCCCAACCTGCCCGTCGTCGCCGCCAAGGACTATCTGGCCAAGCCCGAATACTCCTCCACCGGCCGCAACCTGCGGGTGCTGAACCTCTGCCGCAGCTACCGCTATCTGAGCGTCGGCTACTATTGCTCATTGCTGGCCGAGGCCCGCCGCCACCGAGTCATCCCCAGCGTACGCACCCTCAACGACCTCAGCCGCAAGTCCATCTACAGTCTGGACATCGAGGACATGGACGACCATGTCCAACAGGTGCTCGGCAAGCCCCGGCCCGGCTTCACGGCCACCGCCTTCGAGTTGGATATTTATTTCGGTCAGTGCCCGGCCAAGGAACTGCAGGAACTGGCCCGGCAACTGTTCGACGCCTTCCGCTCGCCGTTGTTGCGCGTGGAATTCCGCTTGCAGGGCAAATGGCGCATCGCCACCCTCAAGGCCCTGCACCTGCATTCGTTGTCGCCCGAGCAGGAAGAGATCTTCATGGGCGCGCTGACGACCTACCTCAGCCGGCGCTGGCGCCAGCCGCGGACGCGCAGCAACTACCGCTACGATCTGGCGATGCTGCACAATCCCCGGGAGGAACTGCCGCCCTCCAACCCCCGGGCGTTGCAACAGTTCATCAAGGCCGGCCGCGAGTGCGGGGTCAACGTCGAACTGATCGAAAAGAAGGATTACGGCCGGCTGGCCGAGTTCGACGCGCTGTTCATCCGCGAAACCACCGGCATAAACCACTACACCTACCCGTTCGCCAAGAAGGCGGAAAGCGAAGGCATGGTGGTGATTGATGATTCCGATTCGATCCTCAAATGCACCAACAAGGTCTATCTGGATGAACTGTTGCGCACGCATCGCATCCGCACGCCCAGGACCGTCATCGTCCGCCGCGACAATCTGGAGCGAGTGGACAGCGAGATCCCCTACCCCATCGTGCTGAAAATTCCCGATGGCTCGTTCTCGCGCGGGGTGTTCAAGGTCAACGACCGCGCCGAGTTGCTGGAATGCGCCGGCAAGCTGTTCAAATCCTCAGATCTGGTGCTGGCGCAGGAATTTCTCTACACCGAATTCGACTGGCGGGTGGGGATTCTCAACAAGACGCCGCTGTTCGTCTGCCAGTACTTCATGTCCAAGGAACATTGGCAGATTTACAACCACGAATCCGGAAAAACGCGCGGCGTCCGCGAGGGGGATTCCAAGACTTTCCGGGTTGAGGATGCGCCGGAAATCGTAGTTAAAACCGCGTCCAAGGCCGCCGGTCTGATCGGCAATGGGTTTTATGGCGTGGACCTGAAACAGACGGCCAAGGGGGTGGTGGTCATCGAAATCAACGATAACCCCAACATTGACCATGGTGTTGAGGATACAGTGCTCAAGGAGGAGTTGTATCGCACGATCATCGAGGATTTCGTCTGGCGACTGGACCGCAAGCGGGGGAAGTGACGGGGTGAGGGATTAGGGATTAAGGACTTAGGAGGTGATGACTGATGATTGGTAAAAGACCTATTCCCTATTCCCTATTCCCTATTCCCTCTTTTTCTATTTCCCCAAAAAACTCAGGCCGGCTTCTTGGCCCAGGCGGTGCACCAGCCGTTAGCGGACACCAGCTTGCCTTGGAAAATCGCGCAGGGACCGCTAGCCTCGCCAGCCTTACCCGAGTAGAAATTGCAACTGCTGCACATTGCTGTAGCATCAGTGCGCTTTTCGGCCTTGGTGGCGTCGGCCTTGTAACCCAGCGCCGTCGCCTGCGGGTCGGTCTCGCTAACCATCTCCGCCGCCCCGGCGGTTCCGCTCAGCAAGGCATTGGCGAACGGTGCGGTGGCCAGACCGATGGCGGTCAGCTTGATGAAGCGGCGACGGCTGTTGTCGGGAGTATGAGTGGTCATGCTGTTTCCCCTCGTGTTCTGGTACGGAGTGAAAGCTCGCGCAAATTTGGCTTGCGCGGGTGTCAAAATAATACCATCAGCAATGAGCAAGAGATTTGATTTTTAACAATCAATGTGACGAAATGGACAGGGGCCGAGGGCAAACGCGGTGATCGGGCAGCGGCGCTTCCACCAGCGCGCACGGCGCTGGGTATGGCTGACCAGCGGGGGATTGCTGGCTTTGCTGATCGGAGCCGGCGGCTGGTTCTATGTCCAGTTGCACGGCAGTCTGGCGCGACTGGATGGCGCGGCACCGCTGGCCGGGCTGAGCGCGCCGGTCATCGTCGAACGCGATACGCTGGGTATTCCGACGATCCAGGGCGAAAGCCGGCTGGACGTGGCCCGCGCCACCGGCTTTGTCCACGCCCAGGAGCGGTTCTTCCAGAT
>JAGTSD010000052.1 GCA_018262135.1 Pseudomonadota bacterium
TGGGCGGGTGGCGTAATCCATCCGCCAGGTCAGGTCCATCTCGAATCGTTCCGGCTTGAGGGACGGATGCCGGTCTGGCGCTATGCGATAGGCAACCTGGTGCTGGAACAGCGCATCTGGCTGGAGCCAGGCGCCCATACCAGCTACGTCGCCTGGCGGCTGGTCACAACCCCCGCTGGCCGCGATGCGCAACTGCGGGTTCGCTTGCTGGTGAATGGCCGCGATCATCACAGCCGCACCCAGATGGACCAGTTTCAGCCGATGATCGCCGCGCCCGATTCAGCCTTGCGCCGCGTCCAGACTCCGGACTTTACCCTGCGGTTGTGGGCGGTGGGCGGCGTCATCGTGGACGACGTCAACTGGTTTGAGAACTTCGATCTGCCTATCGAGCACGAACGCGGCCTGGCGCACCGCGACCACCATCTCTGCATCGGCGAGGCGGTATTGCCATTACGGCCCGGCGTCTGGACCGGCGTGATCGCCAGCCTGCATGACGAGGTCTCCCTGGATTTCGACGCGGCATTGCGGCGGTTTCTGGGCCGGGAGGCCGAACTGCTGACCCAGGCCGAAGCACGCGTGCCGGAACTGCGCCGAGCGCCGGACTGGATGCGGCAACTGGTGCTGGCCGCCGACAGCTTCCTGTTCGCCCGGCCGTTGCCCGATTTGCCCGATGGCGAATCGGTGATCGCCGGTTATCCCTGGTTCGGCGACTGGGGCCGCGACACCATGATCGCCCTGCCAGGACTGACGCTGGTGACAGGCCGCGCCGACATCGCCCGCCGCATCCTGCTGACCTTCGCCCGCTTCACGGACCGGGGCATGTTGCCCAACCTGTTTCCCGCTGCCGGCGAACCGCTGGCCTACAACACCGCCGACGCCGCGCTGTGGTACATCGAGGCTTGGCGGGCCTACGTGGAGGCCAGCGCCGATATCGAAACCCTGGCCCAAGTCTTCCCGATCCTGCAGGAAATCATCGCCTGGCATGTCGCTGGCGCCCGTTACGGCATCGGCATGGACCCGAACGACGGTTTGCTGCGCGCCGGCGAACCGGGCACTCAACTGACCTGGATGGACGCCAAGGTCGGCGACTGGGTGGTGACCCCGCGCATCGGCAAGCCTGTTGAAATCAACGCGCTCTGGTACAACGCGCTACGCAGCGTGGCCGAATTCGCCCGCCAGTTGGGCCAGATGCCGACCTTCTATGACGACCTGGCGGATCAGGCCCGGCAGGGTTTTCACCGCTTCGTCAAGCTGGACGGGGAGGGGCTGTTTGACGTACTGGACGGTCCCGACGGCGACGATGCCCGCATCCGGCCCAACCAGATTTTCGCCGTCAGCCTGCCTCACAGCCCGCTCGATCACGCGGCGTGGCAGGCGGTGGTGCGGGTGTGTGGCCGGGAACTGCTGACCTCTTACGGATTGCGCTCCCTGGCGCCGCGCCACGCCGAGTTCCGGCCCTATTATCGCGGCGATGTCCGGGAACGGGATGGCGGCTATCATCAGGGTCCGGTGTGGGCCTGGCTGCTGGGCCATTACGCCCTGGCCGAGTTCCGGATTCACGGTCATGCGGCGGAAGCGCAAGGTTGGCTGGAACCGATCCGCGATCATCTGCTGGACGCTGGCCTGGGCACGGTCAGCGAGATTTTCGATGGCGCCCCGCCCCATCATCCGCGCGGAGCGCCGGCGCAGGCCTGGTCGGTGGCCTGCGTGCTGGAAGCCTGGCAGCGGCTGGAGCGGTTGAAGGGCGAGCACTGCCCGTTGCCAGCGGCGGTGGGCTGAATGTGAAGCCTCGTTCGGGTTGACGTGTGCGATTGCGGGAACCAACACTTTCAGACGGAACTGAAGGTATTCCTGGCGGAGGAGCGTTAATTTTTGGCGCAAGCCACTGGAGCGCGGCAAGGCAACTGCGCCTCGTAAAACGATGGATCAGCTTCGGGGGACGGTGAGCATGTTGAGGGTTCCAAGGCCGGAAGGCTCGTGATGAATGTTATACTGCTGACAAAAGCCAGCAAGATCAAAGAATTCTTGTCAACCACGGCAGTTTGCCGCACATAAGCGAACATTACAGGATATTTTCGAGTTTGCTGACCCTGGTCCTGCTGTTGCGTGGAGCCAGAAGAAACCGCCTGGCGCGACGCTCTGGCACGGGTCCTGTACCGCCGGCAATATCATCCCGTCGTCCCCCGCTACGCGATCTTTCCATTTGCTGCCGTCATCGGCGTGATCGACCCGATGCGGTTGTATGTGGAGAGTTTCATGGCAAATGCTCCAGGGCATCCAGCACCGCACGTGGTTCGAGCTTGCCCTTGAAGAACAGCACCGGGCCGGGAACGTCCTGAAAATCATCCGCGCCGACGTTCAGGCGTTCCGAAATGGCGACGATCAAATTTGGCATCGCGGCACGGCGCAGCTTGTCCAGCTTGCGGCGCAGGTAGTCCGGATGCCAGAAGCCCATGATTTCCACATGCGCTATCCGGCCATCGGAGTGGCGCAGGGCGAAGTCGGGCACGAACACCGTCCCCTTCAAATCCACGATCTCCACTTCCCGCTCCAGTGCCCACGATGTTTCCAACTTCTCCCAGCGACGGGCAAAGCTTTCCTCCAGCAGGCTGTCATAGACCGGCGGTGCGGTGGTGAGCGGTTTGAGCGGCGACTGTGAGTCGAGCCGGTAGCTCAATTCCTGCCCGTCCCGCTGCAACACCGCTTCCATTTCCCAGCGGCTGACCCGCAGCAGCGCCGGCAGGAACATGGCCATCTGCAAGCCGTATTTGCGGGTCTGCTTGAACAGGCTGGCGGGACCGTCCACGTAGATTTGGTAACCATCATCCAGATTGCCCTCGACCGCGTACATCAGGCCGTGAAACTTGAGATGCTGGAACAGCCGGCGGTATTCGCCTGGGACGTTGCGGTGAGCGATGAGGCGCAAATACAGCGCCGAGTACAGCAGACCCTGCGCCTGAGCCAGGTTGTAGCGATCCACCAGCCGGTCCGGGGTGAAATCCGGCAGCGCGGTCAGCAGGTGATTCTCCGGCAGGTCAGCGTACAACGCTTCGCGCAGCGTTTCGGCTTCCAGTTGATAGCGCGGGGCAACGGTCTCGAGCACCTCCCGCGCCTGAGTTTCGCCATAACTGCCGCATTCCGCCGCCAGGGTGAAGAGATCGCGCCGCAGCGTTTCCGGCTCCAGTTCGCCGGTGGCCAGGCTGAACTCGGCGGCGTTCAGCGCCAGGTGGGCGAAGCCGCGCACGATGCGGTAATCCGGCGAGTCGCCTTCCAGCGCCCGCAGGGCCGCCTGCAACTCGCCGCGCGTGCGGTGCTGGTGTTCGTGAATCAGGTTCAGCACCTGCTCAGCCCAGACGTGCTGCTCGCGCCGTAGAAAGCGGGGATAGACCTGAGCGCCGCGTTTGTGGGAGAAGAGGAGATCGGAAGGGAGCATGAGGGGTCCACGGAAGACACGGAAGGCACGGAAAAAGAAGGGAAAAAGATGGATAAAGACGGAAAAGATGGAAAAGACGGACGAAGAGGGGAAAGATGGGAAATATCGAGATCGAGGAGCAGAAAATGAGTGGTTTGAGGTTCGAGGAGGAAACTTTTGCCATCAGGGGGGCTGTCTTTGAGGTGTACCGTGTGATGGGCTGTGGTTTTCTCGAAGCGGTCTATCAGGAATGCTTGGAAAAGGAGCTTGCTGCTCGGGGCATCCTGTTCGTCGCTCAGCAGGAATTGCGACTCTACTACAAAGGTGAGACCCTGCGGCAGTTCTACAAACCAGACCTGATCTGTTTCGGTTAAGATTATCGTTGAGCTGAAGGCCATCAGCGCCTTATCAGGAGAACACAAAGCTCAAGTGTTGAACTATTTGAAGGCGACCGGCCATGAAGTCGGTCTACTGGTTAACTTTGGTTGCTATCCCAAAGCGATTGTTGAAAGACTGGTTCTTTAGATTTTTCAATCATTCCGTCTTTTTCCTCCTTTCCGTGTCTTCTGTGTCTTCCGTGGACAGAATCCCGGCGCCGGTCAGCGACCCGTTCCTCGCGGGTTTCCCTGGCGATGACTTCGTACAGCACCGCCTGCTTGCCATCGCCGCGCCGCAGGATGCGCCCCAACCGCTGCACGAATTCCCGCGCTGAAGCGCTGCCCGACAGGATCACGCCCACCGAGGCGTCCGGCACGTCCACCCCTTCATTGAGCACGTTGCTGGTCACGATGGCGGCGTAGGCCCCAGACTTGAACCGGTCGAGAATGTCCTGCCGCTCCTTGATCGCGGTCTGATGGGTCAGGCAGGGGATCAGGAACCGCTGCGACACCTCGTAGGCGGTGGCGTTGTCCTCGGTGAAAATCACGGTCCTGGCGCCCGGATGGTTGGCCAGGATCATGCCCAGCGCCCGCAACTTGGCCGGGGTGGCGTGGGCGATACGGCGGGCGGCG
The DNA here is from genome assembly GCA_018262135.1 of Pseudomonadota bacterium. GTDB lineage: Bacteria > Pseudomonadota > Gammaproteobacteria > Competibacterales > Competibacteraceae > Contendibacter. The sequence continues at coordinate 4,423 of JAGTSD010000052.1, forward strand.
CGATGGGCGCGCATGGCGCGGCGGCCCTCGACGCTGCGGGCCGATAGCATCACAAACCGGTTCCAGCCTTCCAGTGTGTTCAGCCCCAGGCGGTTGGCCTGCAAAAAGGCGTTGCGTTCGTCCAGCGCCTGCTGGTAGGCGCTGCGCTCTGCGGGGGACAGGTCCACATGCACCGGCCGTACCTGAAAATCGGCCAGCACGTCGCCGGCTAGTTGTTCCGGCCGCCGGCGGTAGACGATGGGACCGATCAGTTCGAGCAGGTCCACGTCCTTGCCGTCGCTGCGTTCGGGCGTGGCGGTTAGCCCGAGACGGTAGGGCGCCAGCGAAAATTCGGCGATGACCCGGTAGAACTCCGAGGGCAGATGATGCGCCTCGTCGAAAATCAACAGGCCGAAACGGTCGCCCAACCGTTCGATGTGGCGGGCGGCGGAATCATAGGTGGCGATCGTCAGCGGCTGGGGTTCGTGATAGCCGCCGCCGATCAGGCCGATTTCCTGGTCCGGGAACGCCGCCCGCAGCAGCGCGTACCATTGCTGCATCAGGTCCAGGGTCGGGACCATGATCAGCCCGTCGCGCCGCGCCCAGCACAATGCCAGCAGCCCGACCAGCGTTTTGCCGGCCCCGGTCGGCAGCACCACCACGCCGCGCCCTTTCGCCGCGCGCCAGGCGGCCAGCGCTTCCTGTTGGTGGGGGTAGGGCGTCATTTCCAGCGCACAGGCAAGTTCCCGGCGCTGGTAGCGCGGGGCTTTATTACGGGCCAGTTGGCCCTTGAGCGGCCCGATGATCTCGCCGTAGCGATGGGCGGGCGCGCGGTAGGCGTCCACCCGGGGATCGTAGCAGAACCAGGTTTCCAGCCCGGCCGGCAGTTCGGCAATGCCTTCGAGCAACAGGGTGCCCCGGTCGAAGCGAAGCTGGCGCTCCACATCGTCGTGGCCGGTGCGGTACAGGCCGGCGGTGTCCTTGGTGGTGTGTTTCATGTCCGTCCCTGCTGTTTCAGGTTATCCACCCATCCAGCGTGGCGACCAGCCCCGGTTTCGCAGGGTCGCGGGCGCGGATCGGCGGGGATTTTCTCGAACGCGATTGAAATCATAACAATCCTCCCAGCGAAACCGCCGAAGAACCGTAGCGACTCCATTTGCACAGGTCAAGTGATCCCGAATGCTCTGGCTGTTTTGGGCGGACACGATTCTTCACGCGATTATTCAAGGCTTGGGGCGGTAACTTTTGGAACGCTCGCCGCTCCAACCAGTACTGACTGCGCCAACTTGCGGCGAACGGCTGGCATCAGCACGGAAATACCGTCTTTCTGACTGGACAAGCCACCGGGGTTCATGCAGAATCGCGCCCCTCATTTAAAAGGATTCCAGTTGACTCATGGCTAACTTGCTGTTGCTGAACGGACCCGGTCTTGATTTGACGGGAATGGAAGATACCACCTTCATCGTGATTGACCTCGCCACGCCACGCCGGTAGCCGTTGCCATGCCGATGGATATCCGCAAGATCAAGAAGCTCATCGAACTGCTCGAAAGCTCGGCTATGGCCGAAATCGAAATCAAGGAAGGTGAGGATTCGGTGCGCATCAGCCGCCAAGCCCAAGGTGGCGCTTCGGTCGCGATGCCCTCGCAACCGCTGTGGGCCACGCCCGCACCCTACGGTTTTGCGCCTGCTGCGCCCGTGATGCCGGTTCCCACGTCGCCGGCCGCGCCGGCCGCGCCCGCGCCGGTCCCCGACGCCGACGCGATCCAGGGCCACGTGCTGCGCTCGCCGATGGTGGGCACCTTCTACCGCTCCGCCGCGCCCGGTGGAAAGCCGTTCATCGAGATCGGCCAGCAGGTCAACGTCGGCGATCCGGTCTGCATCATTGAAGCGATGAAGATGTTCAACCAGATCGAGGCCGACCACGCGGGTACCGTGACCCGCATCCTGGCCGAGAACGGCCAGCCGGTCGAATACGATCAGCCGCTGCTGGTCATCGAATAGCCGCGCCATGCTCGATAAAATCGTCATCGCCAACCGCGGCGAAATCGCTTTGCGCATCTTGCGCGCCTGCCGGGAACTGGGGATCCGCACCGTGGCCGTGCATTCCACGGTGGACCGCGACCTCAAGCACGTGCGGCTGGCCGATGAAACGGTCTGCATCGGCCCGCCGCCCGCCGCCGACAGCTATCTCAACATGCCGGCGATCATCAGCGCCGCCGAGGTCACCGACGCGGTAGCCATCCATCCCGGCTACGGCTTCCTGTCCGAGAACGCTGATTTCGCCGAGCGGGTCGAGCAGAGCGGTTTCATCTTCATCGGCCCCCGCCCGGACACCATCCGGTTGATGGGCGACAAAGTCTCCGCCATCCGGGCGATGAAGGAGGCCGGCGTGCCCTGCGTGCCGGGTTCGGACGGGCCGCTGGGCGACGACGACCGGGAAACCCTGCGTATCGCCCATGAAATCGGCTACCCGATCATCATCAAGGCGGCCGGCGGTGGTGGTGGCCGCGGGATGCGGGTGGTGCACAGCGAAGCGGCCTTGCTGACGACCCTCGACCTGACCCGCAGCGAGGCCAACGCGGCGTTCGGCAATCCGACCGTGTACATGGAAAAGTACCTGGAGCATCCCCGTCACGTGGAAATCCAGGTGCTGGCCGACACCCACAGCCACGCCATCCACCTAGGCGAGCGCGACTGCTCGATGCAGCGCCGCCACCAGAAGGTGATCGAGGAAGCGCCGGCACCCGGCGTCAGCGCCGAACAGCGCCGCCACATCGGCCAGGTTTGCGTTGACGCCTGCCAGCGCATCGGCTATCGCGGCGCGGGCACCTTTGAGTTCCTGTACCAGGATGGCGAGTTCTATTTCATCGAGATGAACACCCGGGTCCAGGTCGAGCATCCGGTCACCGAGCTGATTACCGGGGTGGACATCGTCAAGGAGCAGTTGCGTATTGCCGCTGGCGAGCCGCTCGGCTACCGTCAGGACCAGGTTCCCATCCACGGCCACGCCCTCGAATGCCGGCTGAACGCCGAGGATCCCGACAACTTCACGCCGTCGCCGGGCACGATCACCCAGTATCACGCGCCGGGTGGGCCGGGCATCCGGGTGGATTCGCATCTCTACAACGGTTACCGGGTGCCGCCGAACTATGATTCGATGATCGGCAAGCTGATCGCCCACGGCGAAACCCGCGCCGCCGCCATCGCCCGGATGCGCAACGCCCTGGCCGAACTGGTGATCGAAGGGATCAAGACCAACGCGCCCCTGCACCGGCGCATTCTCGGCGATGCTGGCTTCATCGCCGGCGGGACCGATATCCACTATCTGGAAAAGCAGTTGCTCGGCACCCGCTAGCCGGCCAGCCATTCGGGAGGATGGTTGTCCGGCCACGGATGCGCTACGCTTGACCTTTGGTAAGGTAAGTGATTATCCCATGAGCGACGACGCAATCGCCCCCTGGCTGCAACTGACTCTCGAAGCGATCGAACACCGTCCCGAGCAACTGGAAGACGCATTGTTGCAGGCCGGTGCGCTGGCAGTGACGCTGGAGGATGCCGGCGACCAGCCGGTGCTGGAGCCGGCCCCGGGCGAAATCCCGCTGTGGGCGCACACCCGCGTCACCGGCCTGTTCGATGCTCAGACCGACATCGAGGTGATCAAGGGGCTGTTGCGGCGCTTCCTGCACGCCTCCATCCTGCCAGCCTGTCGCCTGACCCCCCTGGAGGAGCGGGACTGGACGCGTGCCTGGATGGATCACTTTCACCCGATGCGCTTCGGCCAGCGGCTGTGGGTGTGCCCGAAGGGCCAGACTCCGCCCGAACCCGGGGCGGTCAACATTCGACTGGATCCGGGCCTGGCGTTCGGTACCGGCACCCATCCGACCACGGCGCTGTGTCTGGAATGGCTGGATAGCGCGAATCTGGCCGGGCAAACCGTTCTGGATTACGGCTGCGGTTCCGGGATTCTGGCCATCGCCGCCGCCAGGCTTGGCGCAAAGCGGGTCTGGGCGGTGGACATTGACCCGCAGGCGCTGCTGGCCAGCGACGACAACGCCGCTGAAAATGAGGTCGAGGACCGCATCGAACTGGCCAAACCCGCCGAGTTGCCGGAAAACCTGCGCGTGGACGTATTGCTGGCCAACATCCTGGCCGGTGTGCTCGTGCGACTGGCGGCGGCATTTGGCCGGCACGTCAGGCCGGGTGGCCGGCTCGTCCTGTCGGGCATTCTCGAATCGCACGCCGACGCCGTGCGGACGGCGTTCGACCGCGATTTCAGCTTTGGCCCGATCCGGCGGCGGGAAGACTGGGTGCTGCTCGAAGGCGTGCGGCGTAGCCACCGCCCTTTCCCCTGCGTAACCTCTGCCCCTGTTCCATGCGGATTGGCCCCTATACCTTTCTTACGCCCGTGTTCCTGGCGCCGATGGCTGGCGTCAGCGACCGGCCGTTCCGGTGTATGTGCCGGCGGTTGGGCGCGGGACTGGCGGTTTCGGAGATGATCAGCGCCAATCCGCTGCTCTGGAACAGCAACAGGACCCGGCTGCGCCTGGATCACGCCGGCGAACCTGAACCGCGCGGCGTGCAGATTCTCGGCGCCGACCCGCGTGCCATGGCCGAGGCTGCCCGCCTGAACGTCGAGCAGGGCGCGCAGATCATTGATATCAACATGGGCTGTCCGGCCAGGAAGGTCTGCGGGACGCTGGCCGGCGCGGCGCTGCTGCGCGACGAGGCGCTGGTCGGCTGCATTCTGGAGGCGGTGGTCGGGGCGGTCGCGGTCCCGGTGACGCTGAAAATTCGCACCGGCTGGGACTTGAACCACCGCAATGGCGTCGCCATCGCCCGCATCGCCGAAGGGGCTGGCATTCGGGCCCTGACCGTCCATGGCCGCACTCGCGCCTGCGGGTACAGCGGGCCGGTGGATTACGCCAGCATCCGCGCCATCAGGCAGGCGGTTTCCATTCCTGTCATCGCCAACGGTGACATTGACGGTCCTGAAAAGGCGCGCTGGGTACTGGAACAGACCGGCGCCGACGCCGTGATGATCGGCCGCGCCGCCCGGGGCCAGCCCTGGATTTTCCGTGAAATCGCCCACTTGCTGGCTACCGGCGAACGACTGCCGCCACCGACCCCGATCGAAATCGGCGGGTGGGTCGCGGAACACCTGGACAGCCTGCACACATTTTACGGCCCGACCGCCGGGGTTCGCATCGCGCGCAAGCACCTGGCGTGGTACAGCCAGCCCTGGCGCGAGGGCGTTGCGTTCCGGGCGCGAGTGAACGCGGTCGAGCAGGCCCGCGAGCAACACAGACTGGCCCGCGCTTTCTTCGAGCGCCTGGCCCATGAGGAGCGTCTGGCCGCATGAGCAACCAAAAATCCGAACCCCCGGTCGATCTGCTGCCCGCCACACCGCTAAGTCACCACGTTGCCGAAACTCTGCGCATCTATTTTCACAACCTCGGCGGCCAGGCGCCCAGCAATCTGTACGATCTGGTGCTGCGCGAGGTGGAGCCGCCCCTGCTGGACATCGTGATGAAGTTCACCCGTGGCAACCAGACCAGGGCGGCCATCATTCTTGGCCTCAACCGTGGCACGCTGCGCAAGAAACTCCGGCAATATGGCCTGGGTTGAACCAGCGCAAGAGGGTCATTAACACCATCATGAGTCTGGCGATTTTCGATCTCGACAACACGCTGTTGGGCGGTGACAGCGATTATCTGTGGGGCCGGTTTCTGGTCGAGCAGGGTCTGGTGGATGGTGACTATTACGAGCGCGAGAACCAGCGCTTCTACGATCAGTACCATGCTGGCAGACTGGACATCCATGAATTTCTGGCGTTCATGCTGCGGCCCCTCGCGGAAAATCCGCTGGCCGAACTCCTGCAATGGCGGGCGCGATTCATGGCGGAGAAAATCCAGCCGATCCTGTTGCCCAAGGCGACGGAATTGCTGGACCAGCACCGCGCGGCTGGCGATACCCTGCTGATCATCACCGCCACCAACCGCTTTATCACCGAACCCATCGCCGAACTGCTGGACGTTCCGCATCTGCTGGCGACCGAACCGGAGTTCGCCGATGGGCGCTACACCGGCCGCTCGCGCGGCATCCCCTGTTTCCAGCACGGTAAGGTGGAGCGATTGAGCGAATGGCTGGACGTGACTGGCCACAAACTTGCCGATAGCTGGTTCTACAGCGATTCCCACAACGACCTGCCGCTGCTCGACCAGGTTACCTATCCGGTAGCGGTGGATCCCGATGCCATCCTGGCCGAACACGCCCGGCAGCGCGGCTGGCCGATCATCAGCCTGCGCGGGGACTGAGGGCGTTATAAAAGCGCTCTATCCTCCTCCGAACTCGCTTTACTTTTACCTGCCCCTTTGGAAACGCCCATGTCTTCGAATCTGCTCAACAATCTCAATGTCGCCGCCTACGAGGTACTGCCCACTCCCGAGGAGATCAAGCGGCAACTGCCGATAACGCCGACCGCTGAAGCCACCGTGCTTGCTGCCCGCCAGACCGTGCGAGACATCCTCGACCATCGGGATCACCGGGTCTTCGTGGTGGTGGGTCCCTGTTCCATTCACGATGTGGCGGCGGCCTGCGACTACGCGCGGCGGTTGCGCGCCCTGGCTGACGAGGTGAGCGATACCCTGGTTCTGATCATGCGGGTGTATTTCGAGAAACCCCGGACCACGGTCGGCTGGAAGGGCCTGATCAACGATCCTCATCTGGACGACTCCTTCGATATCGCCGAGGGTTTGCGGATCGCCCGCGCCCTGTTGCTGGAAATCGCCGAACTGGGCCTGCCCACCGGCACCGAGGCGCTGGATCCGCTCTGCCCGCAATACCTGGACGATCTGCTGGCCTGGACCGCCATCGGCGCCCGTACCACCGAATCGCAGACCCACCGGGAAATGGCCAGCGGCCTGTCCACCCCGGTCGGCTTCAAGAACGGCACCAACGGCAGCCTGGAAGTAGCGATCAACGCCCTGCAGTCCGCCTCCCGTCCGCACAGCTTCCTGGGCATCAACGCAAACGGCCAGTCGGCGGTGGTCCGCACCACGGGCAACCACTACGGTCATGTGGTGCTGCGCGGCGGTTCCGAAGGTCCCAACTACGACACCGTGACCATCGCCCTGTGCGAGAAGGAACTGACCAAAAACAAGTTGCCGCCCAACATCGTGGTGGATTGCAGCCACGCCAACGCCCGCAAGGACCCGGCCTTGCAGCCGCTGGTGCTGAACGACTGCGTGCATCAGATTCTGGAAGGCAATCGTTCCATCGTGGGCTTCATGATCGAGAGCAACCTGGCCTGGGGCAATCAGGCGATTCCTGCTGACCGCTCGCAACTGAAATACGGTGTTTCGATCACCGACGCCTGTGTGGACTGGGCAACGACCGAACAGATGCTGCGCGAGGCGCGGGCCAAGCTGAAGGAGGCGTTGCCGGGCCGCTTTGGGGGATGATCGGGATTTGGCGGAATGCCGGGATCAGGCGGAGCCCGACCGTTCGCCGCCCGCCGTGACAATGCCGCGCGCCGCCGCCCATTGCGTCAGGTCGCGCCGCTCGATGGCGGCGGCCATCAGTTCGGGGAACTGGTCCGGCGTGCAGGCGAAGGCCGGCGCGCCCATTCCGGCCAGCGCGCCGGCAATGCCGCGATCGTAGGCGGGCGCGCCCTGGTCGGACAGCGCCAGCAGCGCAATCAGTTGAACCCCGGAACCGACCAGGCTGGCGGCCCGCTTGAGCAGTCGCTGGCGATCGCCGCCTTCGTACAGGTCGCTGACGAGCACCAGAATGGTGTCGTGGGGCGCGCGCACCAGTCCCTGACAATAGCTCAGCGCCCGGGCGATGTCGGTACCGCCGCCCAGTTGGGTGCCGAACAGCACCTCGACCGGATCGGCGAGTTGGTCGGTCAAATCCACCACAGCGGTGTCAAATACCACCAGCGAGGTGCGCACCGCGCGGATCGAGGCCATAACCGCCGCCATGATGCCGGAATACACCACCGAGGCGGCCATCGAACCGCTTTGATCCACGCACAGGATGATGTCGCGCAACGCGGTGGCGCGCCGGCCAAAACCGATGCGGGTGGCCGGGATGACGGTGCGATAGGCGGGCTGGTAGTGACGCAGGTTGGCGCGGATCGTGCGATGCCAGTCAATCTCGCGGTGACGCGGGTGGCGGTTGCGGGTGGAACGGTTCAGACTGCCGATGATCGCCTGACGCAGGGGATTGGCGAGCCTGCGCTCCAGTTCGGCGACCACCTGGCGCACTACCCGCCGGGCGGTTTCCCGAACCCTGGCTGGCATGACGCCATTCAACGCCAGCAGAGTAGCGACCAGATGCACGTCCGGCTCGACCGCTTCCAGCAGTTCCGGTTCCAGCAGCAGGCGCCGCAAGCCGTAGCGGTCCAGGGCGTCCTGTTGCAGCACCCGCACCACCGGGGTCGGGAAGTAGCGGCGAATGTCGCCCAGCCAGCGAGCGACCCGCGGCGCGGATCCGCCAAGACCGCCGGAACGGTCCTCGTCGTAGAGATGTTCCAGGCAGCGGTCCATGCCCAGATCGGCCGCAGCCAGCGAACAGCCGACGCCATCCGCCGCGCCGCCGCCGAGAATCAGCCGCCAGCGGCGCTGGCGTTCGGGGGCGGACAACGATTCGGTAGTGGAACCGGCGTCGGGGGGTATGGCGTTCATGCGGAAAATGGTCAAATAATTCCCGGCCAGAATCAAGAACCCGTTCGGTAAGGATCTCGTTGATGAAATTCTGTAGCCTGTGTGGGGCTCCTGTAACCCTGCGTATCCCTGCTGGCGATAATTTGCCCCGCTATGTCTGCGATGCCTGCGAAGCCATTCATTATCAGAACCCGAAAATCGTCGCCGGCTGCATCCCCGAATGGCAAAGCCGCATTCTGTTGTGCCGGCGCGCCATCGAGCCGCGCTACGGTTTGTGGACCTTGCCGGCCGGTTTCATGGAGAACGGGGAATCGGCGGTCGCGGCGGCGATGCGCGAGGCGCGGGAGGAAGCCAACGCCGTGGTCGAAAATCCGATGCTGTACGGCTTATACTCGTTGCTGCACGTCAGTCAGGTGTATTTAATGTTCCGCGGCCAGCTCAGGGATGGCGCCGCCAGCCCGGGCGCGGAAAGCCTGGAGGTGGGACTGTTCGCCGAGGAAGAAATCCCCTGGGAACAGCTCGCCTTCACGGTGGTGCGGGAAACGTTGCGCCAATATTTCGCCGAGCGCCGGACTGGCGTGTTCAACCTGCATGTCGGCGATATCATCCGTGAGTCCGATGACCGGTTCCGCGTCCATCATTATTACTGATCCGCTGGCAGTCGTTCGCGCGCGCGTGGTGTATATTGAACAAGCGAAACTATCGCCAACCCTCAATCCGAAAACTGCAAGAGAGTAGCCATGAAACCTTATCTCATCGTGGTGGAAGACCCGGGTTCCGACAAATTGCTTAACGTCGCGCTCGTCCTGGCGAAAACCGAACAGCAGGCGGAAACGAAGGCTAGGGAACTGTTTCCTGGACTGCCCGAGCAGGATTTTTGCGTCTACGACGTCCATGAGGTCAGCCGCGACTTTCCCGACGGCTGGACCTATCAGGACTGAACGCAGAGCCGAACCGCCGAGCAGTTCCCATCGGAGATTTTGCCTTGCCGGCCCTGGAGACGCTTCGTGTGGAAACCGATAGCATGCAAACCCAAGGCGATGTAACCCTGTCCTACGGGTTTAAGGAAGAAGCACTCATCGCGGAAACCTGGAGCGCCCAGGATCGCGCTGCTCACGAGCAGGGGGTGCGAGAGATCCTGGATCGAATCGTCGGATTGCGCCAGAACCTGGAACCATTGCGCGCCCGGACCGATACGCTCTGGGAACGATTCAGCACCCTGGCGCTGGAGCGGGTTCTGTCCGGGCAACTGCGCGAGTTTCTCGACGCCCTTGACCTGGAATTGCATGAACTGGATCAGCAGTTGGTGGGGACCGACTGCGAGATCGATCGCCTGCGGACAGGCGTGCGGGAACGGCAGCGGGTATTGGAGGAGAAAATGGCAGTGCTGGAGCCACTGGCGCACCGGACCACCACCCAGAGCCACATCAGCATGATGCTGTCCCGGGTGGAAGGGTTGGAAGCATCGCTGCTGGACAAAAAGGATCTGGCGCCGGATGAAAGCGAGAGGCATGACCAGCGCGATGCCACGTTGCCTGGCGACCTGCTGTATGTGCGCGTTCGCCTGCTGACAACCCGCATCGCCATCATCGCCTCCAATCGCAGCAAGCATCTGAGCGAACTCAGTGCTGGTCTGGCCGCATTGCTGCCCGACGTCGAGCGGGTCAAGGCCGACATGGCCACGCTGCTGACCCGTGCCGATTGCATCCGGGATTTATCCCGCTACTGGCTGGCGTATCTCGATATTACGCAGGGAGCGCGGAGCGGGGAGTAAGGCATCGGGGGACAGAAAAATCGTCCCCCAGATCTCTGGACGGTTGCTCCTCTTACAGCACCCGCACGCTCAGAACACCCTCTACGGCGGCGATCTGCGCCACCACTTCGTCCAACACCGGGGTGGCGGTGTCCACCAGGGTGCAGGCAATTTCGCCGCGTGATTTGTTGAGCATGTCCAGGATGTTGATGCCGGCTCCCGAGATCGCCTTGGAGATCCGTTCGATCATGTGCGGAACGTTGGCGTTGACGATGGCCAGGCGCGGGCCGCCGTTGCGCGGCATGGTCATTTCCGGGAAGTTGACGGAATTGTGGACCGTGCCGCTCTCCAGATAATCCCGTACCTGATCGGCCACCATGATCGCGCAGTTGTCCTCGGCCTCGACGGTGGAGGCGCCCAGATGCGGCAGCATGATAGTGCGCGGATGGTCCTTCAGCCGGCTGGTGGGGAAATCGCAGACGTAGGATTTCAACTTGCCGGCTTGCAAGGCATCATGAATGGCTTCCTCGTCCACCACGCCCTCGCGCGAGAAGTTCAGCAGGATCAGGCCGGGCTTGGCATTTTTCAGCAGGGGCGCGTTGATCAACTGGCGGGTAGCGTCGTTCAGCGGCACGTGCAGGGTCATGAAATCGGCCTGCGCCGCCATCTCGTTGACGCTCAGCGCCTGCTCGACTTGCGAGGACAGTTGCCAGGCATTGCTGACGGTGATATGCGGATCGTAGCCGATCACCCGCATGCCCAGCGCTCGGGCAGCGTTGGCGACCTTGACGCCGATCGCGCCCAGCCCGATTACGCCCAGGGTGCGGTTGGGCAGTTCGATGCCGACGAACTGTTTCTTGCCGGATTCCACCTGCTTGGACAGTTCGGCGTCGGTCCCTTGCAGCTTGCGGGCATAGTCCCAGGCCGGGCAGATGTTGCGGGCGGCCAGCAACATGCCGGCCAGCACCAGCTCCTTGACGGCGTTGGCGTTGGCGCCGGGGGCGTTGAACACGCAAATGCCCTTGGCGGTCATCTGCGGCACGGGGATGTTGTTGACGCCGGCGCCGGCGCGGCCCACCGCTTTGAGGCTGGCGGGAACCGGCCAGTCGTGCATGCTGTAGGAGCGCAACAGTACGGCGTCGGGGTGCTGGATTTCGGAAGCGATTTCGTAGCGGTTGCGGGGCAGGCGTTCCAGACCGGAAACGCTGATATTGTTGAGAGTCAGAATTTTATACATCGTCTTCAAATCGGGTTGGATAGGAAACACTCCCTCCCCCCTTGTGGGGGAGGGTGGGGGGTGATCAGCCGCGCCGCTTCTGGAAATCGGCCATGAAGTCCACCAGCGCCTTGACGCCTTCCATGGGAACAGCGTTATAGATGCTGGCGCGCATCCCGCCGACCGACCGGTGACCAGACAGCGTCAGCAGACCGGCGCTCTTGGCCTCGGCCAGGAACGGCTTGTCCAGCGCCTCGTCGGGCAGGATAAACGGTACGTTCATCCACGAGCGGCAGGCCGGGTCCACGGGATTCTTGTAGAAGCCGGATTCGTCGATGGCCTTGTAGAGCAGGTCCGCCTTGGCCTTGTTGCGCTCGCCCATCGCCGCCAGACCACCCTGCGCCTTCAGCCACTGGAATACCAGCCCGGCGATGTACCAGGCATAGGTGGGCGGGGTGTTGTACATCGAACCGTCCTTGGCCATGGCGGCGTAGTCGAGCATGGTCGGCGTGCCGGCCACGGTCTGGCCCAGCAAATCCTCGCGGACGATGACGATGGTCAGGCCAGCGGGACCGATGTTCTTCTGAGCGCCGGCGTAGATGACCCCAAACTGGCTCACGTCCACCGGACGGGACAGCAGGGTGGACGACATATCCGCGGCCAGGGGCACGCTCACCTCGGGAATCGCGTGCATCTCGACGCCGCCGATGGTCTCGTTCGGCGTGCAGTGCAGATACGCGGCCTCGGGGTCGCACTTCCAGGTCTCGCGGGCCGGCACGGTGGTGAAGTTGACCGCCTCGGAACTGGCGACGACGTTGACCTGGCAGAACTTCTTGGCCTCGGAGATGGCCTTCTTCGACCACTGTCCGGTGTTCAGATAGTCAGCCTTCGCCTTGCCGCGCAGCAGGTTCATGGGAACCATGGCGAACTGGCTGGATGCGCCACCCTGCAGGAACAGCACCTTGTAATTCGCGGGGATGGCGAGCAGTTCGCGCAGGTCGGCCTCGGCCTGTTCGGCGATGGAGACGAATTCCTTGCCGCGATGG
>JAGTSD010000324.1 GCA_018262135.1 Pseudomonadota bacterium
TCAGAAATCACCTTAGCGTTTGTCCGTTTCGGGAGCAGACTCCAGGGATGGCGAGCAATGGCACACAGGGTCGTCACCAGGGGGCGCTGGCCCGCTGCGGCCGGCGGCCGTACAGCCGCGCCAGTTCTTGCGCCCACGCCCGTTCGGGCTCGGACAATTCCGCGTGTAATACCTTTTGGGGGTACGACAACGATTCCTTCATTTTTAGGCCACAAAGCTAAACTCCCATGCAAGTTCAGAAAAACGTTCGTTTTTCTGGTACCGATCCTTGCTGTTCCCGACCAACCCGATCGGTGCTGTTCCGACGCCTGTTGCCCTACCATAAAACTCATCTAGGAAATCTAAGTACCCAACCTGTAAGGCGAGTTGCGTTTCGTGGTACGGACTTTCTCGATCAGGAGCATCACAGACCCGAGTGCGCCAAAGCTTCCCGAGGGCGACATCACTGCCCGAGCCGTTCGAGGCGATGGGGAGGTAACCCTATGGCCTCAACATGAAGGAATCGTTGTCGTACCCCTGGCGGGTCATCGTCAAGAATGAGAATTGCGGGTAGCGCGGGGTTTCTCCCCTCTTCAGCCATACCCCCCGCCGCCCGGCGTTTCGATGACGAATGTATCCCCGGGTTGCACCGCCACCTGAGCCGTGCCGGGCAACTCCTCGACCCGACCATCGGTCCGTTCCACGGCATTGCGCCCGACCCGGCCCGGTTCGCCACCGTGCAAGCCGTAGGGTGGAATGCGGCGATGGCCGGACAGAATCGCGGCGGTCATCGGCTCCAGGAAGCGAATGCGCCGAACCGCGCCAGCGCCGCCGCGCCAGCGCCCCGCGCCACCGCTGCACGTGCGGATACGGAACTCCTCCACCCGCACCGGAAACCGCCATTCCAGCACCTCGGGGTCGGTCAGCCGGGAGTTGGTCATGTGGGTCTGCACCGCCGAAGCCCCATCGAAGCCCGGTCCCGCACCGGCGCCGCCGCAGATCGTCTCGTAATACTGGTGGCGGTCGTTGCCGAAGGTGAAGTTGTTCATCGTGCCCTGTGCGGCAGCCATCACGCCGAGCGCGCCGTACAGCGCATCGACCACGCATTGCGAGGTTTCCACGTTGCCCGCCACCACCGCCGCCGGTGGCTGGGGATCGAGCAGACAGCCTTCGGGGATGACGATGTCCAGCGGGCGCAGACAGCCGGCGTTGAGCGGGATGTCGTCGTCCACCAACGTGCGGAACACGTACAGCACCGCCGCCAACCCTACCGCGCGCGGGGCGTTGAAGTTGCTGGCCTGCTGCGGCGAGGTGCCGGTGAAATCGATCCGGGCCGAGCGTCGTTCCCGATCCAGGGTGATGGCGACCCGGACCGTCGCGCCGTTGTCCATCTCGTAGGCGAACGCGCCATCCCGCAGTCGGTCCAGCGCCCGCCGCACCTGTTCGGCGGCGTTGTCCTGGACGTGTCCCATGTAGGCGTGGACCACCTTCAATCCGAAGTGAGCCACCATCCGCCGCAACTCCTGTGCGCCCTTCTCGTTAGCGGCGATCTGGGCCTGCAAGTCGGCGAGATTCTGGCGCGGGTTGCGAACCGGCCAAGGACCACGGGTTAACCGCTCCAGTAGTTCTCGCTCGCGAAACCGCCCGCCGCTCACCAATGGGAAATTGTCCAGCAACACGCCTTCCTGGTCGATGGTCACGCTGTCCGGCGGCATGGAGCCCGGCGTGATGCCGCCGATGTCGGCGTGATGGCCGCGCGCGGCGACGTAGAACAGCACCTTCCGACCGGCTTGGTCGAAAACAGGGGTCATGACCGTGATGTCCGGCAGATGCGTCCCGCCGTGGTAGGGTGCATTGCTGGCGTACACGTCGCCGGGTTGGAACTGGCCGCCCTGCGCCCGAATGAGGGCTTGCACCGCTTCACCCATCGAACCGAGATGCACCGGAATGTGCGGGGCGTTGGCGATGAGGTGGCCGTCCCGGTCGAACAGCGCGCAGGAAAAATCCAGCCGCTCCTTGATGTTCACCGAGTGCGCGGTGTTGGCCAGGGTCACGCCCATCTGTTCGGCGATGGCCATGAACAGGTTGTTGAAGACTTCCAGCAGGATGGGATCGACCTCCGTACCGACTGCAACCTGTCGCGGACGCGGTTCGTAGCGGGTCAGCACCAGATCGTTGCGCGCCGTGACTTCAGCCTGCCAGCCGGGTTCGATCAGCGTGGTCGCGCCGGCTTCGCTGAGGATGGCCGGGCCGATGATGCGGTCGCCGGGCTGTAAATCGTCGCGTCGGTAGAGTGGGGCGGTGGCGTCGATGCCGGCGGCATGCAAAGGGACGGTCGCGGTGGGTTGCGGAGGGGCGGCGCGAGCGTCTGCTTCATCGACCCTCGCCCCCAACCCCTCTCCCGCTGGCGGGAGAGGGGAGTTGCCGCCGATCACCTCAACCGCCGCCGCCTCGACGATCAGCGCCTTGTCGGGCATGACAAAACCGTAGCGTTGGCGGTGAGCGGCTTCAAATCGGGCTTGCAGTTCGGCCAAGTCATCGGCGGCGATACTCAGAGCGCTGTCGCTGCCGGTGTAGCGCAAGCGAACGGCGCGGACGGTTCGAATCTGTCCGGCGGGAATGTCCTGCGCCTGCATCTCCGTCCGCCCCGCCTGCTCCAGTTCGGCGAAGATTCGCTCCATCTGTGGCAACAGCTCTGCCGCCAGCGGTGCTTCCACCGCGCGTTCCTCGAGCAGCCGGGCATCGGCCAAGCCCATGCCGTAAGCCGACAGCACTCCGGCCAACGGATGAATGAAGATCGCCGGCATCGCCAGCGCGTCGGCCACCGCGCAGGCGTGCTGGCCGCTCGCGCCGCCGAAACAGCACAGCGTGTATTCGGTCACGTCGTAGCCGCGCTGGGTGGAAATCTGCTTGATCGCATTGGCCATGTTCTCGACCGCGATGCGGAGAAAGCCTTCGGCCAGTTCGGCGGGAGCGTACGCCTTGCCGGTGGCGGCGCACACTGGGGCGGCCAGCGCCTCGAAGCGCTGGATCACCACCTCCCGGTCCAGCGGCTGATTCTGATCGGGGCCGAACACCCGTGGAAAGTAATCGGGCTGAATCCGTCCCAGCAGCACGTTGCAGTCGGTCACGGTCAGTGGTCCACCCCGCCGGTAGCAGGCCGGTCCCGGCTGGGCGCCAGCCGATTCCGGTCCGACTCGCAGCCGGCTGCCGTCGAAGCGGCAGATCGAGCCACCGCCGGCCGCGACGGTGTGAATGTGC
>JAGTSD010000325.1 GCA_018262135.1 Pseudomonadota bacterium
CAACTGCAACTTTTCCGCGCCGGTCGGCGGCAAGCCGGCGCTGTTCACCCACGACGAAGTCATCACCCTGTTCCACGAAACCGGCCACGGCCTGCACCACCTGCTGACGCAGATCGAGGAACTCGGCGTATCCGGCATCAACGGTGTGGAGTGGGACGCGGTCGAGCTGCCGAGCCAGTTCATGGAAAACTTCTGCTGGGAATGGGACGTCCTCAAGCATATGACCGCCCACGTCGACACCGGCGCGCCGCTGCCGCGCGCGCTGTTCGACAGGATGCTGGCGGCGAAGAACTTCCAGTCCGGCCTGCAGACGCTGCGCCAGATCGAATTCGCCAGCTTCGACATGCGCCTGCACGACGATTTCGACCCCAGCGGCAGCCGCACCGCGCAGGATCTGATCGACGACATCCGGCGCCAGGTCGCGGTCATCATCCCGCCGGCCTACAACCGTTTCCCCAACAACTTCTCGCATATCTTCGCCGGCGGCTACGCGGCGGGCTATTACAGCTACAAATGGGCGGAAGTGCTGTCGGCAGATGCCTTCAGCGCCTTCGAGGACAGCGGGATTTTCGACGCCGAGACCGGCGCGCGGTTCCGGGAAAACATCCTGGAAGTGGGCGGTTCGCGCCCGGCGCTGACCAGCTTCGTCGCCTTCCGGGGCCGGGAGCCGCACATCGAGCCACTGCTGCGGTTGAGCGGGATCGCGACCTGAAGCCGGCCCGATCCGGCCGATCCCGACCGTCAATCAACCCACTGGCCGCGCGCCCAGAACGGCCGCACGTCGGTCGCCCACATCCCGGCGCGGCGAATCGCTTCCAGCCCGGCGTCGGCGTCCTCGAACGCCTGACAGAGCGCAGGTTCTACGCCCAGCCGCCGGGCCGCTTCCAGGAACAAGTCCGGCGCTGGTTTGGGCGGCAGGCCGTCGTCGGCGGTCAACACCACCGGAAACAGGTCCCGCAGGCCGATGGCTCGAAGTATCCGCTCCACATTGGCGCAAGTGCCGCCCGACACCACCGCCATCGGCAGAACACCATGGTACCGGCGCGCCAGCGCTGCCACCGGCTCCAGCGGCCTCGCCTGGTCCAGCCGTGCCAGCGCCCGCCGTTCCTTGTCTGCGGTAAACCGTTCGACATCCAGGTTCTGGTTAAACTCGACGTTGTACTGGGCCACGATCCGGTCGGTCGGTTTGCCGTTGTGCCGGACCAGGAATTCCAGCGGACACGCCAAGCCCTGCGCCGCAAAGGTTTCTTCCCAAGCCGCGTAGTGTAGCGCCATGGTGTCGGCCAGGGTGCCGTCGCAATCGAAAATCAGACCCCGGACCCAGGACGGTACGTCCAGCGCCCGGGTTTGATCAGCAGCCCTCATGCCCGTATCTCCACTTTAGCCAACCGTCGCGGCGCAACCACCACGCCGTGGATCGCCGGCGCCTTCGCCACTGGTCGCCGCCACGTGGACGCCACCAAAGTACAGATCGTGGGTCGGCCAGCGGTTGAGCGGCCAGCGTTCCGCCAGCGCCGCCAGCGTCGCCTCGGCGAAACCCGGCTCGACCTGGGCACACTGACCGTCCCAGTGCAGGCGCGGCGCTTCGACCGCTTCGCGGGGCTTCATGCCGAAATCCACGGTATTGACGATCACTTGCATCAGGGCGGTGCGGATGCGTTTGCTGCCGCCGCTGCCCAGCGCCAGCCGTACCGTATCGCCGGCCAACAGCAGCGACGGCGCCATCATCGAGGCTACCCGCAGCCCCGGCGGGCTGACGTGGAACCCTTCGGGATGCAGGTCATCCTCGCCCATCATGTTGTTGAGCATGATGCCGGTACCGGGCGCGAAATAGCCCGACCCCTCGCCATTGGAGGTAGTCATGCTGGCGGTGTTGCCCTCGGCGTCGCACACGCTGACGTGGGTAGTGCCGCCGGAGGCAAGGCGCACCCGCTCTCGACTTTCAGCCAAACCCGGTTGACCCAGGTCGCTCGGACTCAGATAACCCTCGGTGCGGCGACGATCCACTTCCTGCATCACGGCGATCAGCAGCGCCAGATGGGCCGGCGAGCCGAAACCGAGCGGGGCGACTTCCCGCGCTTCCAGCAACCGCAGCGATAGCGCGATCAGCGACCCACCGAACGAGGGTGATGGATTGGTCAGCAGCCGCCAGCCGCGATACTGGACCGACAGCGGTTCGCGTTCGATCACCCGGCAGGCGGCCAGATCGGTTTCGGTCAGCAGGCCGCCGCCCTCGGCCATCTCCCGCGCGATGCGCCGGGCCAGTTCGCCCTGGTAAAACTCGCGGTCGCCCTCGGCGGGCAATGTCTCCAGAAACGCCGCCAGGTCCGGATTGCGGTGAACGTCGCCCTCGCCCAGATAACGGCCATCTGGCTCGAACAGCGCGCGGCCCGCAGCGGTCAGGGTCATGATCGGCGTCAGCAGGTCGAGAAAATAGGCCTGCCGGTGGTTGATCGCCACGCCGGCGCGGGCCAGATGAACGGCCGGGGCCAGCACCTCGCGCAACGGCAACCGGCCCAGGCGCCGATGGACGTGCAGATAGCCGCGCAGCGCGCTGGGCGTCGCCACCGATCCCAGACCGACGTTGAAAATCTGCTCGCAGGCGGGAAAACGCACCGTCACCGGCAGAAAATGCGGCTCCAAATCGCCGGCGTGCAGACCTTGCCCTGGCGTATCCACGAAGAAATCGAACAGCGCCGTCTGGTCCTGGGCGGTGCGCGCCAACAGAAAACCACCGCCGCCCAGACTGGTCAGCGCCGGTTCGGCCACGGCGCCGACGAATCCGGCGGCAACCACCGCGTCGAACGCGTTGCCGCCGGCGCGCAGGATTTCGCTAGCGGCTTCAGTCACCTGTGGATGGCCGCTGGCGACGCTGGCCCTGCCCGATCCGGATGTCATGGTCATGCTGCTCCCTCTGGCTACCGTTCAGGCCCGGTGGGGCGGCCGCCGGTGCGGCGCGCGACTGCGACCCCGCTCGCCGCCCGCCAGCGGCGGCCGATGCCGCTCCATCCGCTTGGGCGGCTTGTACTCCACCAGCAAGTCCTCGGTGATCGGTAGCACCGGAATCTTCTGGCCGATGAAGTCCTCGATCTCCGGCAGCGAGTAGACGTACTGCTCGCAGGCAAAGCTAATGGCATCGCCGCTGGCCCCCACGCGAGCGGTGCGGCCGATGCGGTGAACGTAATCTTCCCGTTCCTGCGGCAGATCGAAGTTAATCACATGAGTGACATCCGCG
>JAGTSD010000326.1 GCA_018262135.1 Pseudomonadota bacterium
TGAGGAGGCCGAAGGACTTTCTGCGGTCTTGGGTTGAAATGGGTAGTGTAGCGGGCATGGCTCTGGTGGTCGCAGCTTTGGCTCTGATGGCGTTCGCGGCGGCGTCCGTCAGCATTCCAAACTCCTGGATGCGGTGCGCAGCCAGAAGGTAACCGGGCCATCGTTGGTCAGGCTGACCCGCATGTGGGCGCCGAAGCGACCGGCGGCGACCGGCGCGTGCTGGCGGCGGGCCTGGTCGAGCAGAAAGCCGAACAGCCGTTCGCCCTCGGCCGGCGACGCGGCCGGAGTGAAGCTGGGCCGCATCCCCTTGCGGGTGTCCGCCGCCAGGGTGAACTGCGGAACCAGCAGCAGCCCGCCGCCGATCTCGCGCACGCTCAGGTTCATCTTGCCCTCGGCGTCGCCGAACACCCGATAGCCCAGCAGCCGCTCCAGCAACCGGTCGGCCTGTGTTTCGCCGTCGCCGCGCTCGACCCCGACCAGCACCAGCAGGCCTGGCCCGATTTCGCCCACGATTTCCCCGGCGACCTCGACTCGCGCGTCCGCGACCCGTTGCAGCAGGCCGATCATGCCAGCCGGTCTGCGAAGCCCTGGGTGGCGGTGATCAGGGCGTCCATGATGCCCGGTTCGCTGGCGGCATGGCCGGCGGGAGTGACGATGCGCAGTTCCGCCTCCGGCCAGGCCCGGTCCAGCGCCCAGGCGTTGTCCAGCGGGCAGACTACGTCGTAGCGGCCGTGGACGATGATACCGGGGATGCCGCGCAGCCGGCCGGCATCGCGCAGCAGTTGATCCGGTTCCATGAAACAGTGGTTGATGAAGTAGTGGCACTCGATGCGGGCCAGGCTCAGCGCCCGGCGGGCCTCGCCGAACTGTTCGACCAGGGTTGGATTGCTTTCCAGCGTCAGCGTGGCGCCTTCCCACACCGACCAGGCCTTGGCCGCCCGCAGCCGTTCCAACTCGTTGCTGCTGGTCAGTCGCCGGTAGTAGGCCTGGACCAGATCGTCCCGCTCCGTCGCCGGAATCGGCGCCAGGAAGTGTTCCCACAGATCGGGAAACAGGCGGCTGGCCCCGTCCTGGTAGAACCAGCGAATATCCGCCTCCCGGCACAGGAACACGCCACGCAGGATCAGGCCGAGCACCCGTTCCGGGTGGGTTTCGGCGTAGGCCAGCGCCAGGGTCGAACCCCAGGAGCCGCCAAATACCACCCAACGGTTGATATTCAGGTGTTCGCGCAGTTTTTCGATATCCGCCACCAGATGCCAGGTGGTGTTGTCGCGCAGTTCGGCGTGGGGGCTGGACTGGCCGCAGCCGCGCTGGTCGAACAGCACGATGCGGTAGCGCTGGGGATCGAAGAAGCGCCGGTGCAACGGTTCGCAGCCGGCGCCGGGACCGCCGTGCAGGAACAGGACGGGCAAGCCCTGGGGAATACCGCATTCCTCGACGTGCAGGGTGTGCAGGTTATCCACCGCCAGGCGCTGGCTGGTATTGGGCTTGATGTCGGGAAAAAGCACGCGCATGGAAACTCCAATTCGAGGCGGAACGATGAGGGCCGATTCTACCCGCAATCCACGTGCCGTTAGAGAATGTAATCCACCACCGCATCGAGATCGTCGAACACCCGGCCGCCCTGCGGTTCGACCCTGACTTCATCCCCATGGCGATATTTGCCGGTGCGCACCAGCACGCCGCGCAAGCCCGCCACCAGCGCGCCGCATACGTCCATTTCGGCGTCGTCGCCCACCATCACCACGTCTTGCGGCGGCAGACCGAGGCTGTTGACCGCCGCCTGAAAGAAATCAGCCGAGGGTTTGCCCAGCACCACGGCCTCCAGTTCGGCGGCGTATTCCAGCGCTGTCATGAAGGGACCGATATCCAGATTCCAGGTGTTGCCATTGCGGAAATAGCGATTGGAGCCCATCGCCAGCAGCGGCAGGCCATCCAGCAGCAGGCGGAAGCACTGGTTGAGCGCTTCGTAGGTGAAGTCGGGGCCGGCGTCGCCGAGCAACACCGCGCCCGGCGTGGGTCCGAGCAGGTCGGCGAACTCGCCCCGGACATCGGGATGGACCAGCAGGTGCGGCGTCAGCTTGCGGGCGATGAGGTACTGACGGGCGGCGACCACCGGCGTGAACAGATGCTGGAGCGACACTTCCAAACCCATGCGCTCCAGGCGGTTGACCAGGGTGGCGCGGGTCAGGCGGGTGGCGTTGGTCACGAAGCGCATGGGAATGCCGGCTGCGCGCAGGCTGAGCAAAGCCTCGCGGGCGCCGGGCAGGGGGTAGCCACCGACGTACAATACGCCTTCCAGGTCGAGTAAAACGCCTTGGATCATGCTATTCCCACCGGGTCGGATTCGGGACCCGCGGCGCGGGCCGGTGATGTTTCCAGTGAGTATAGAAGGCGGTGGAGTAAAGAGGACTCGAACTGTCCCGTTTGCCGGATTTAAGCCGTCGCGCCCAGGGCCAGCGCGCGCTGGCGGGTGGCGGCGCATTCGGCGGCGCGGGCGCCGGCATCGTAGTCGGGGGCGAATTCCGGCCAGCCGGCGGCATGGCGGCCGATCAGGTCGGTCAGGGTCGCGATGTGGGCCGGAGTGTCGTTCAGGGCCGGCAGATAGCGATAGCGCTCGCCGCCGGCGGCCAGGAAGACCTGGCGATTTTCCAGGGCGATTTCCTCCAGCGTCTCCAGGCAGTCTGCCGCGAAGCCGGGACAGGCCACGTCCACGCTTTTGACACCGGCTTTGGCCCACTCGGCCAGCAGGACGCTGGCGTAGGGTTGCAGCCATTCGGCGCGGCCAAAGCGGGACTGGAACGCTGCCGCCCATTGCTCCGGTTGCAAGCCCAGCCGTTCCGCGAGCAGCCGGGCGGTTTTCTGACACTGGCAATAATAGGGATCGCCGGCCAGCAGATTCCGCCGGGGCAGGCCGTGGAACGAGAACAACAGCCGCTCGCCGGGCTGATCAGCGCGGGCGGCGCGGAGGTGGGCGGCCAGCGCATCCAGATAGCCGGGATCGTCGTGATACTGGGTGATGAAGCGCAGTTCCGGCAGCCAGCGCCAGGCCCGCAGTTCGGCGGTGACCGCGTCGAAGGTCGAGGCGACCGTGGCGGCGGAGTATTGCGGATACAGCGGCAAAACCAGCAGCCGCCGAACCCCCGCGGCCCGCAACTCCGCCAGCGCGGCGGCGATCGAAGGGTTGCCGTAACGCATCCCGACCGCCACCTGGATCCGCGACCGCCGTTGTCTGCCGCTGGCTGATCGCCAGCAGCGGCGAGCTGTCCGCAGTCCAGATTTTTTGATACTTGCGCGCCGAGCGGGCCGGGCGAACCCGCAGAATGATGCCGTGCAGGATCAGCCACCACAGCGGGCGGGGCAGTTCCACCACCCGTGGATCCCAGAGAAATTCTGCCAGATAACGGCGCACTGCGGCGGGTGTGGGCGCGTCAGGCGTGCCAAGATTGGCGAGCAGGATGCCGGCGCGGGCGGGCTGATCGTGGCTGAAGGAGAAGGATTCGCTTGATTTCATGAGGGTTTTGGAGGATGTGGATCCGGAACTGACAAGAGTAGTCATGATAGCGACAGAC
>JAGTSD010000327.1 GCA_018262135.1 Pseudomonadota bacterium
GGAACAGTGGCCGGAAATTCATTTCGCCAAGACCCGCGAGCACCAGTAAGTCAGGCCGCTTGGCCTTCGCCTGGGTGGAGCAGAAAAGGATGGACAAGGGACTGAACGATTCGACCTGGCGGCATGACCGGCCCCGCATCCGGGGAATTCTCAGCTCGGCTCACTCCCCGGGAGACGTGGTGGTCGAAGGGTGGGTGCGTACGGTTCGGCACGCCAAGGGCGTGGCCTTTTTGGCCGTGAACGATGGCTCGTGCCTGGCCAACCTGCAGATCGTGGTCGATACCGCCACCCCCGCCGGCGGCGCGTTGTCACAGGTTGGCACCGGTGCCTGCGTCCGGGTGCGAGGCCAACTGATGGAATCGCCGGGGGCCGGGCAACGCTGGGAGGTGCAGGCGACTGAGTTGGTCGTCCTCGGCCCGGTCGACGAAGCCTACCCGCTGCAGAAAAAACGGCATGGACCGGAGTTCCTGAGGGAAATCGCCCACCTGCGCCCACGGACCAACCTGTTCGGGGCGATCTTCCGGGTGCGCAGCCGGCTGGTCTTCGCCGTCCACCGCTTCTTCCAGGAGCGTGGTTTTGTCTGCGTGCATACGCCGATCATCACCACCAACGACTGCGAAGGGGCCGGGGAGATGTTCCGGGTGACCACCCTCGATCCGTTCCGGCCAACCGTCGCCGACGGCCAGGCTGCCTGGCGTGAGGACTTTTTCGGCGAAAAGGCGGGGCTGACCGTCAGCGGCCAACTGGAGGGAGAGCTGTTCGCCATGGCGTTCACCGACATCTACACGTTCGGCCCGACCTTCCGTGCGGAAAACTCCAACACCAGCCGTCACGCTGCCGAGTTCTGGATGATCGAGCCGGAGATGGCCTTCGCCGACCTCGCCGCCGACTGTGCGCTAGCCGAGGAATTTTTCCGCTACCTGATCACCAGTGCCCTCACGGAGTGCGCCGAGGACCTGGCCTTTTTTGACCAGTTCGTGGCGCCGGGGCTGCTGGCCAGGCTGACTGCGGTGGCACAGGCCGGGTTTGCCCGGATGACCTACGGCGAGGCGGTGGCTGAGTTGCAGCGCAGCGGCCAGAGCTTCAACTTCCCGGTCGAGTGGGGGGGCGACCTGCAGTCGGAACATGAGCGCTTCCTGACCGAGCAAATCGTCAATGGTCCGCTGTTCGTCACCGACTACCCGGCGGAGTTGAAGGCCTTTTACATGCGCCTGAACGATGACGGGCGGACGGTGGCGGCGATGGACCTGCTGGTGCCGCGGGTCGGGGAAATCATCGGTGGCAGCCAGCGCGAGGAGCGCCTGGCGGTGCTGGAAAAACGCATGCATGCCCGTGGTCTGCAGCCGGAGAATATGGGGTGGTATCTCGATACGCGACGCTGGGGCAGCTGCCCGCATGCCGGTTTCGGTCTCGGTTTTGAGCGGTTCCTGATGTATGTGACGGGGGTGGAGAATATCCGGGATGTGCTGCCGTTCCCGCGCACGCCGGGGAACGCCCGATTCTGAGTGCGGTCAGATGGGGATGCGCTTTTTTTGGCAGTAGGCGCGGATCACGACTTCCGCCTGGTGCATGCGCGACAGTTTCATGTTGCGCATCTTCACGGCCATGATGTCGTCGAGCGGAATCTGCTCCTGGCGCAGTTCGCGGGTGACCAGGGCGAGGTTGGCAAGAACCAGCTTGATGTCGGCAGGGGTATAATTGCGCAGCATCGGCGGGGAAAAGCTCAGGTAGCCGTCGGCGACATCTTGGGCCAGCTTCTTCGGGCTGCCGGCGATGGGCATAGCACTCCTGCCTGACCGTTACGCGGTCCAGGGCCCAAGTTTTTCCTCATCGCGGAAGCTGACCGTGTGCTTCGGGTCGGAAGAGGCGGAAGCTCCGCAGCGCGGACAAGTCGGTTCCCCTGCCTCGTCCTCGCTGGTTTCCACGATCACCAATTCCCGCGGTTTGCCACTGCAGGTGCAGATCCACTTGCGCTCGACGATCATGGCCACCTCCCTGGCGAGGGGCATCGTGCCCCGCCCTTGCTTCCATTATGGCAGGTGTCGGCCCGCTGGCAACCCCGCGGCGGCCTGAGCCCGGCAGGTCAATAAGCCAGGCCGGTCTTTTTGCGCACCTTCTGCAAGGTTTTCGCCCCGGCGTGGCGAGCCTTTTCGGCGCCACGGGCGAGGATTCGCCGCAGACCGTCGAGATCGGCGAGCAGTTCCTTGCGCCGGGCGGCCTGGGGAGCAAAGTGGCTGCGCGCCGTCTCGAACAGTTCCTGCTTGACTTCGCCGTAGGCCAGGCCGCCGGCCCGGTAACGGGCCCGCAGCGCCTCGTCGGCAGCCTTGTCGAGAAACAGCCGGTAGATCTTGTAAACGTTGCAGGCGTCCGGCTCTTTCGGCTCCTCCACCGGCGTCGGGTCGGTAACGATGCGCATCACCTGTTTGCGCAAGGCATTGTCCTCGGCGAAGAGGTCGATGGTGTTGCCGTAGCTCTTGCTCATCTTCTGGCCGTCGAGGCCGGGCACCGTGGCGACCTCCTCGTCGATCTCCGGCTCGGGGAGGGTGAAAATCTCGCCGTACTCGTTGTTGAACTTGATGGCGATGTCGCGGGCCACCTCGACATGCTGCTTCTGATCCTTGCCGACCGGCACCTTCTCACTCTGGAACAGGAGGATGTCGGCAGTCATCAGCACCGGGTAGGCGAAGAGCCCGTGGTTGGCGGCGATGCCGCGGCTGACCTTGTCCTTGTAGCTGTGGCAGCGCTCGAGCAGCCCCATCGGCGTGAAATTGGAGAGCACCCAGGCCAACTCCTGCACTTCGGGGACGTCGGACTGCACCCAGAAGGTGCTCTTCTCCGGGTCCATGCCGAGGGCCAGGAAGTTGGCCGCCGCTTCCAGGGTGCCGCGGGCCAGGGCCTTGCCATCGCTGACCGAGGTCTGGGCGTGGTAGTTGGCGATGAAGCAGAAGAGTTGCTGGTGCTCCTGGTAGTCGATCATCTTCTTCATCATGCCGAAGTAGTTGCCGAGGTGCAGTGAGCCCGAGGGCTGGATGCCGGAAAGAACACGCATGAGGTCAGGTCTCCGTGAAGTCGGTTGCTGGGTGGCCGGTGCAAGCTATCAGAAATGGGGCCGGAATTCAATCAGGTGGGCGAGAAGGGTATGACAAATGCCAGCGGCCGTGTTAGCCTGTGCGCTACTCAAAAAACGGGCACTCCCAGGTGCCGCACTTCATCT
>JAGTSD010000053.1 GCA_018262135.1 Pseudomonadota bacterium
GCGCAGTCTCAAAGGTAGCGGGATGCAGGGGTTTTTGGCGCACATCGGCGGCGATCAGGTCCCAGTCCCCGGCCAGCGCCAGCACACGCAGCGCCTCGATCCGCGCGCCGCAATCACCCGGTTTGCGCTCTTCCGCTACCTTCGTCAGAAAGGCCCGTGCCTGTTCCACTGGCGCGGGATCAGCAGTGACAGGGGCCGTCGCGGCGCGATGCGCTCGCCAACTCAGCCACCGCGCCCGCAGGATCAGTGGCCGCTCCAGGGTCGAATCCGGGTGTAACTCGCGCAACTGCGCGGCAAGCCGTTCCAGTTCGTCTGGTTTGCGGCGGCGAAAAGCGGTACGGCACAGCGCCCACAGATGGGTGGCTGGCGTCAGCCGGGGATGGGCATCCCGTCGCCCGGCCCAGGCGCGTTCCTGCCAGGACCAGGCCGCCGCGAAATCCCCGCGCCGAAAGGCCAACTCGCCTTCCAGAAAATCCAGCAGCGCCGACCACGGCTGGCGCGATTCCGCCAGTTCCCGCCGTCCCTGCTCCAGCAGCGCCCGGCAGAAATGGACGGATTTACGTTCCAGACTGAGGTGGAGAATCGCGATCAGGGCGCTGAACCGGTCCGCCGGATCGGCGCTCGGCGCGCGGTCGTTGATCGCTTGCAGCAGGGCGGCCAGGGCCAGATCGTCCTCGCCGGCCAGCCGCAGGCTGTAGCCTTCCCACAGCAGCGCCCGCGTCCGCTCGCCGCTCAGTCCCAGCGTTTCGGCCAGTTCTACCGCCTGCCGCTCCAGGCGCGCGGCCCGCGCGTAATGGCCGACCCGCCGCGCCTGGCTAGCCTGTTCCCGCAACCGGGCGAGAGGCGGGCGATCAGGCGTCATGGCCAGCCTGCAATTCGAGATGCGAGGCCAGCAACGCCTGCAAGTCGCCGTGAAAACGGCGGGCGGCGGCGGGCGTCAGGCGATGCCGGGCATTGAGCAGGGCGCTGTAGTACAACCCGGTCAGTACCGGGCGATAGCGGGGATTGTCGGGATCGGCCAGTTCGCCCAACCGTTGCACCAGAGGATGGGCGGCGTTCAACAGCAAATCCAGGGGCTGGCGGCGCAGGCGGTCGCGCACCTCGCCGGCCAGTTCCGCCAGTTCGTTCGCCAGCAGCGACTTTTCCAGCAGGTGTTCCATCTGGTCGAAGGCGGTCAACCGCTGGCCGGACAGCACCACGGCGCTCAAATCCGCCGGCTGGAACTGGCGGATTTGGGTTCGGGCCGACAATTCGGCCTCCGCCAGCGCCCGATCCACCGCTCGTAGCAGGGGGGCATAGTGCGCCTGGGCCGCTGCATCGAGTGGCGGATACAGCGCCGGGTCGTCGAGGTGATCCAGCGGTTTGAGTTCTACGTGCTCGGGATGCTGGCCGGTGTAGCGGCGCAACAGGATTTCGTCAAAACCGCCGCTCGCGTTGATGGCCAGCACACCATGTGCCTGACAGAGGGAGTAGAACTGGTTGGCGTCGGCTTCGTGGCTGAAGAAATACAGGGGCCGTTTGCCGTCCGCCCCGATGGGCTGGCGGGCCAGATACTCGGGCAAGGTTAATTGCCCCTGGTGGGTGGCGAACGGCAGGTAGTCCAGCACCGCCGCGCCGAAGGCCTCATGCCGCGCCGCCATGCCCTTGAGGGCATCCTGATGCCAGTCGCACAGGCGCAGAAAGCGCGGCCGGTCGCGGGTCGCCAGATCGAGCAGCGCCGGGATGATGGTTTCGCCCAAGCGTTCGCGCAGGGTGTGATAGACGCTGTCGCGTTGCACGTTGTCGCGGGCGGCGGTCGGCTGCAATTCCGGGCAGTCCACCACCCCGCGCACGAACCGCGCCCATTCCGGCAACAGTTCGGCATCGTTCGTCCGGATGGACATCCGCCCCTGAAACAGATCCACGGCGCCGCCCTCCTGACCCCCCGGCGCATAGCGAGCGGCGACGTACAAGCCGCCCAGCGTCCGGGGGTGGGGCAGATCCAGCGGGATCACCAGCAGCGGCGGATCGCCGTAACGCTGGCTCAGAAAGGCGGCCAGCGTCTGGTCCCGCTCGACCGGGTCGCGCCAGCCCGGCTCGTGCCAGGGGGCGTTGACGGCGTTGATCGGCCCGAAGCCGTTGAGCAGGATCGGAAACGGCAGCAAGTCGGCATAGCGCCGTACGATCTGGCGAATCCGGCGACCGTCGAGAAAAGCCGTCTGATTCGGTGCCAGCGTGACCGCGGCCCGGGTGCCGGATGGTTGCGCGTCCGCCGGCAACGCGACCAGTTCATAGTCCTCGCCACCGTAGTTGGTCCAGTGCCAGGTCCGCGCCGCGCCTGGCTTGCGGGTGTAAACATCAATCCGTTCGGCCACCACGAACGCCGACAGCAGGCCGATGCCGAACTGGCCGATGGTGGCAACCGCTACGTCGCGGGCAGCGAGTTCCTGCGCGCGGCTGCCGGTGCCGGTGTTGCCGATGACGCTCAGGAAATTTTCGATTTCCGGCTGGTCCATGCCGGCCCCATTGTCGCTGAAACTCAGCGTGTGGGCGCTCTCGTCCACGTCAATGCGAATCTCGCCCGGCAACTCCGGTTCGTCCAGTCGGCGGAACTGAATGCTGTCATGGGCGTTCTGCAACAGCTCGCGGACGAATACATCCGGTTCTGGATACAGGCTTTTCGCCAGCACCCGGACCAGTCCCTGGAAGCTGGCGCGCATTTTGGGCATGAGGTCTCCTGGACAGGTCAGTGGCGCTATATATGGCATGGCTGATGGCCTCCTGCTTGGCCTCGGTCACGCCCTCGGCGAATACGATATGACGCCTTTGTCGTCGAGGTAAACCGGCGCGCTCAAGCCACGTAGAACAGGATCGTCACGTAATGGCTGACGCTGCCGGCCAGCACGAACAAATGCCAGATGCCGTGAAAATACCGGATCTTCTCGTCGAACAGATAGAACGCCACGCCGCTGGTATAAAAAATTCCACCCAGCAGCAACCAAACGAAGCCGGCCCAAGGTAGAGCCTCAAGCAGGGGTTTGAGCGCCACCAACACCAGCCAGCCCATCAGGATATAAACCACCAGCGACAGCACCCGATTGCCCTGCTGGGGCAGGGATTCCAGCGCGATCCCCACCGCCGCCAGTCCCCAGATCACGCCAAAGATGGTCCAGCCCCAGGCGCCGCGCAGCGTGACCAGGGTAAACGGGGTATAGGTGCCGGCGATCAGGAAATAAATCGAATAGTGGTCGAGCTTGCGAAAAATCCGTTTCGCCCGGCCCCGCAGGCTGTGATAGAGCGTGGATGCGACGTACAGAAAAAACAGGGTGGTTCCGTAGACGCTGAAACTCACGATTTTCCAGGGATCGCCCTGTTGCGCGGCCACGACGACCACGACCACCAGCCCCGCCAGCGCCGCCACCGCGCCGATCAGATGACTGATGCTGTTAAAACGCTCGCCGGGATACATGACTGCCTCGCTTTCGTTCAGGAGCGGCGCGAGCGCCGGCTGTTGCTGGCATTTTTTCGTCCCTTCGCGCGGGCGGTCGCCGCCTCGGTCAACCGCACCGCCCCCACCGCGCCAGCTCCGCCAGCCCGCCCGGCGTCGGTGAGATAAATTCGCTGAAATGAAATCACCTTGCCATCGCGGCTGAACGCATCCTCTTGCAGCGCGATCAGCCCGGCTCCGGCCAGACTTTCCAGCAACCGCTCGAAGGCCCGCCGCTCGCCCGGCCCTTCCAGCCGTTCGTGCAACTGGCGCACGGTCTGCCCCTCGCGCCAGCGCAGCGCCTCCAGCACTTGCAGAGCCAGCCGCGACTCGGCCGCGGTCAGCCGGCGCGAGCGCCGCGCGGTCGCGGCCTGGGGCGCGCACACGTCGCAGACCCCGCAGGGCTGGCTGTCTTCGTGGTCGCCGAAGTGTCGCACCAGCCGCACCATCCGGCAGGCGGTCGCCTTGTCGGCGAACTCCAGAATCTGCCGCAATTCCGCCAGCTTGTGAGCGCGCTGCCGCTCGTAGGACGGCAGCCAGTCAGCCGCGCCGCGCCCCAGATTGCCGTCGGCGTCGCGCCAGGCGCCGCCATGCACCAGCAGCTTCTCCGCCGCCGCGTCGAACAACTCCGGCTCCATCGCCAGCCACTCGCGCAGCAGCACCCTCGGCTGCGGGTCGGCGTTCAGCGCCCGAAAAATCCGCTGCAACTGGTCCGGTTCGGGGTAACCCCGCCGGTGAAAATACTCGTGGGTGCGCAAATCAGCATAGGAATACAGCAGGATGGCGCGGGCCGGCTGGCCGTCGCGCCCGGCCCGGCCGATTTCCTGGTAATAGCCCTCGATGCTGCCGGGCAGGGCGGTATGGATCACGGTGCGGATGTTCGCCTTGTCGATGCCCATGCCAAACGCAATCGTGGCGACGATCACCGCCAGTTCCCCGGCGCTAAACTGGCCTTGGGTCCGCTCGCGCTCCTGCGGAGTCATCCCGGCGTGATAGGCGGCGGACGGATAATCTGCGCCCAGTTCCAGCGCCAGCGCCTCGGTCTCCTTGCGGGTCGGGGCGTAGACGATAGCCGGCCGCCGCGCCGGATCGGCCAGAATCCGCCGCACCGCCTCGTGCCGGTCGGGAACGGACACCTCCGCCGTCTCCACCGCCAGATTGGCGCGGCGGAAGCCATGGATGGAGCGGATGGCGTTGGTCAAATCGAGCTGCTGAATGATGTCGTCCTGCACCAGCACGGTCGCGGTCGCGGTCAGGGCGATGACCGGCGCGGGCCGTAGCAGCGGCAGATAGCGTCCCAGCATCCGGTAATCAGGCCGGAAGTCGTGGCCCCACTGGGAAATGCAGTGCGCCTCGTCCACCGCGATCAACGCCGGCTTGCGCTTGGCCAGCATCTCGGGAAAACCCGGCACGCTCAACCGTTCCGGGGCGATGAACAGATAATCCAGGTTCCCTTGCAAATACTCGACGCAGACCTGGCGCGAGGTCAGCCGGTCGCGGCCCGAGTGAATGCGCTCGGCGCGCAGGCCCAGCTCGCACAGCTTCGCGACCTGATCCTCCATCAGCGCGATCAGCGGCGACACCACCAGGGTCGTTCCCGCCCGCGCAATGCCGGGCAACTGAAAGCACAGCGACTTGCCGGCCCCAGTCGGCATCACCAGCAGCACGTCATGGCCCTCGGTCACGGTGCGACACACCGCTTCCTGATAGGGCCGGAACGAAGGCAGGCGAAACACGGTTTGCAACAGTTCCAGCAGGCGGTCGGTCGGCACGGGCTCGCGGCGTGGCGCCGGTTTATCCCCCTCTCCATTCATGGAGAGGGGGCCAGGGGGTGAGGTCAGGGACGCCGGCGACGCGGTTTCCGCTGCCGCGAACGCCCCGGTTACGGCGGCGCGGACGTAACCGGCGATGTCGGCCATGAACCCATCCAGATCCGCTTCGCCCCGCTGGACCTGTTTCAGCCGCGCTTCCCATTCCCCGGTCATGGCCGGACTCTTGATCGGCGGCTGCACGATCTGAATCAGGCGCAGGCCACGCTCGGTGGGGATCAAGCTCTTGCCATCGCGGGTCAGGTACTGGCGCTTGAGCAGAGTCTCGATGATGTCGGCGCGGGTGGCCGGCGTGCCCAAGCCACGCTCTTTCATCGCCGCCGACAGTTCCTTGTCCTCCAGATGGCGGCCAGCGGTTTCCATCGCGGTCAGCAACGCCGCCTCGGTCAGGCGCGGCGGCGGCCGGGTCTGTTTGGCGACGGCGCGGGTCTCGAGAACCCGTTGCCGCTGGCCGACCGTCAGGCCCGGCGGCAGGCTTTGCCCGGTTTCCTCCTCGGTCGAGGAATCAGCGGCAGCGGATTTGGACTTGCGCTTGGCGGCGGGTTTCTCCACCGGTTGGTCTGCACCTACTTCCAACACTTTCCAGCCCACCTGTTCCACCGCCGTCCCGCTGCTATGGTAGCGGTCTACGACAGTCGCGCCGTCCGATTCCTGGGTGCTGATCGCTGTAATGACCGTGGTGACCGCCCAGATATGGTCGTCGTGCCAGGCCATCAGCAGGCGGCGGCAAATCAGGTCGTAAATCTTCTTCTCATCGGCGGCCAGGGTGCGGGCCGGCGTCGGGGTCGGGATGATGGCGTGATGGTCGCTGACCTTGGCGTCGTCCACGAAACGCGCGCTCAAGGGCCGCTGGCCCGTGCCCGGCGCCAGCCGGTCCGCGTAGGGCGCCTGAATCGCCGCGACCACCGCACCCAGCGTCGCCGCCACCGAGGCCGAGAGATGCCGGCTGTCGGTGCGCGGATAGCTGATCAGTTTGTGCTGCTCGTACAACGCCTGGGCGAGATCGAGGGTGGTCTGGGCGCTGAAACCATACAGCCGGTTGGCGTGGCGCTGCAACTCGGTCAGGTCGTATAACAGCGGCGGCGGGGCGCGGCGGGTTTCGGCGGCGCGAGATTCGATGACGGCGGTTCCGCGCCGGGCGCGGGCGATGATTCGCTCCGCTTCCGCACCATCAGCAGCCAGGCGGCGGGCCTTGGGATCGGTCGGGCGGTCGCCGCGAAACCAGACGCCGGTGTAACGGGCATCCGCAACGTTCCCATCCGATATGGAGTCTCCCGCGACCCTCACCCCTGGCCCCTCTCCCGCAAGCGGGAGAGGGGAGGAGAAGGGCGCGAACGTCGCCACGACTTCGCGATAATCCTCCGGTACGAAGGCCCGGATCGCCTGTTCCCGCTCGACCACCAGCGCCAGGGTCGGGGTCTGCACCCGACCGACCGACAGCACGTCGTCGCCCGGCACGCCGCAGGCCAGGGTGTAGGCCCGCGACAGGTTCATCCCCACCAGCCAGTCGGCCTGGCTGCGACCTTTCGCCGCCGCCGCCAGCGGATCGAAGTCATGGCCGTCGCGCAGTTGAGCGAAGCCCTGGCGGATGGCGTCCGGGGTCAGCGAGGAAATCCACAGCCGGCTGAACGGCTTGCGGCAACCTGCGGCTTCGTACAGGTAACGGAAGATCAGCTCGCCCTCGCGGCCCGCATCGGTGGCGCAGACGATCCGCTCGATGGCGTCGTCGGTCAGGATGCGGCGGATGACCTCGAACTGCTCGCGGGTCGGGTCGCTGACGACCAGAGGCCAGCGTTCGGGCACCATCGGCAGCAGTTCGCGCCGCCAGCGCTTCCAGTCGGGATTGATTTCATGCGGTTCGGCCAGTCGGGTCAGATGGCCAATGGCCCAGGTTACGACGTAGCCGTTGCCGTGCAGGTAACCCTCGCCGCGCTCGCGGGCGCCCAGGACTTTAGCGAGGTCGCGAGCGACCGAGGGTTTTTCGGCGACGACGGCGATGCTCATTGGGGTTGCAACGGCGGGCTCAAACCGGCTTTGCGGGCAGCGAGTTCGGCATCATCCTCAAAGACGGGAATGAGGATGGGCGCGCGCGCCGGCTGATAGGGGCTGGGACTGGTCATGTCGTTGGGAGAAAAACAGGTATCGCGCCGTGATGCGTGGACGTGGGGATCGGGATCTTTTGGAACAGGGGAACTATAAAAGTCGGGGCGGCTGGTCGCAACGTCCATCCATTCGGCAGGTTTTCCAACCGTCCGGATGGATGGCCGTGAAGCGGGCGACAGACACGGCGCGGGGATTCAGGTATAAAAGGCCGTGCGTTGAACGCGGCAACGGTCGCCGGTTGAACCGGAAACGCTTTCGCGCGGTCAATAATGACAGTTCCCAACCTTTGGAGGTTTGTTCGACGATGCTGCAAAAAGACGATCTGCTGGTCAAGGCGCCGGTCTCGCTGAGGACAGAGAGCGTACTGGCCACCAACAAGGTGCTGCGCAACACCTATATGCTGTTGTCGCTGACGCTGCTGTTCAGCGCCCTGACCGCCGGCTTCGCCATGGCCACGAACGCGCCGCCGCTGCACTGGCTGATCACGCTGGGCGGTTACTTCGGCCTGCTGTTCGTCGTCACTCGACTGCGCAACAGCGTTTGGGGCCTGGCGGCGGTGTTCGCCCTGACCGGCTTCCTTGGCTATACCCTGGGGCCGATCCTCAACTTCTACCTCAGCCTGCCGAACGGCTCGCAGGTGGTGATGACCGCCCTGGCCGGCACCGGTGCGATCTTCCTGGCGCTGTCGGGCTACGCCCTGGTCAGCCGCAAGGACTTCAGCTTCATGGGTTCCTTCCTGATGGTGGGCATCCTGGTCGCGTTCCTGGCCGGACTGGGTGCGATGCTGTTCAACATCCCGATGCTGTCGCTGGCGGTGTCGGCGATGGTGGTCCTGCTGATGTCCGGCATGATCCTGTGGCAGACCAGCGACATCATCCACGGCGGCGAAACCAACTACATCATGGCGACCGTTACGCTGTACATCACGATCTTCAACCTGTTCGTGAGCCTGTTGCAAATCCTGGGCATCTTCTCCGGCGATGACTGATCGCCGCCGGTTGGTCCGCAGCGAATCCAGCCCCGCCCCGGCGGGGTTTTTCGTGCGCGGGTCCTTCAGTCCAGCCCCAGCTTTTTCAGCCGGTAGCGCAACGCCCGGAAACTGATGCCCAGCTTCTCGGCGGCGGCGGTCTTGTTATAGCGGGTTTCCTCCAGCGCCCGCAGGATCGCCGCCCGCTCGATCTGTTCCAGATAGCCCTCCAGATTGCGAACCGACGGTTGCAGGATCGGCATGGTCCTCGGTTCGAAACTGCCGCTGGCCGGCGCGACGGAAGGG
>JAGTSD010000054.1 GCA_018262135.1 Pseudomonadota bacterium
CAGCGGCAGAACCACCGCCAGCAGCTTGCCCCGGATCTTGAGGTCGCGCAGGAACCGCAGCATATCGCTCACTCGATCACCCATCACTTCTCGCAGCATGTATTCCAAAGTTACATCCCCGCCGGCCCGCGATGATGCCGATCATGCCTGTCAGTATAGACTTCGATTTCCAGGCTGCCGGGGAGGCGGATGAGCAGGGACGGGTTGTGCTAAGCTGCGAAAAATCATCGCCCAAGCATTGCCAATGCTGAAAATTGCCACCTGGAATGTCAACTCCCTCAACGTGCGCCTGCCGCAGGTGCTCGACTGGCTGCGCGACCGGCAGGCGGACATCCTGGCCCTGCAGGAAACCAAGCTCACTGACCCCGACTTCCCGACGCTGGACATCGCCGAGGCCGGTTACCAGGCGGCGTTCGCCGGGCAAAAAACCTACAATGGCGTCGCGATTCTCAGCCGGCTGCCCGCTGGCGAGATCGTCACCGACCTGCCGGGACTGCCAGATCCGCAACGGCGGGTACTGGGCGCAACGGTCGGCAAGGTGCGGGTGATCAATCTCTACGTTCCTAACGGTCAGGCGGTCGGCTCTGACAAGTACGCCTACAAACTGGCCTGGCTGGAAAAGCTGACCGATTGGCTGCGCGACGAACTAACCCGCCATCCTCAACTGGTGGTGCTGGGCGACTTCAACATCGCCCCGGAAGACCGCGACGTGCACGATCCCGCCGCCTGGGCCAGCCAGGTGCTGTGCAGCGAACCCGAGCGGGCCGCGTTCCGGCGACTGCTGGATTTGGGACTGCAAGACGCCTTTCGGCTATTTCCGCAGGAAGAACAAAGTTTTAGCTGGTGGGACTACCGCGCTGCCGCGTTCCGCCGCAACCTCGGCCTGCGCATTGACCATATTCTCGTCAGTCCGGCGATGGCGGCGGTCTGCGCCGCCTGCCAGGTGGACAAGACCCCGCGCCGGCTGGAACGCCCGTCCGATCACGCACCCGTGATCGCTGAATTCGACACTGACCTTAACTGAACCCAACGCTCATGGAACATCGTCCTCGCAACGTGCTGGTGACCGGCGGCGCCGGTTTCATCGGCTGCAATTTCGTTCGCTACTTGTTAGCCACTGATCCCGAAGTCCGCATCGTCAACCTCGACCTGCTGACCTACGCCGGTTCGCTGGACAACCTGCGCGATCTACCCGATCCCGCCCGGCATGTCTTCGTCCAAGGCGATATTTGCGACCGGGGGCTGGTAGACCGCCTGCTGCGCGAACACCAGATTGACACCCTCGTCCATTTCGCCGCCGAGAGTCATGTGGACCGTTCCATCACCGGACCAGCGGCTTTTGTGGAAACCAATCTGGTCGGCACCTTCACCCTGCTGGAAGCGGCCCGCACGGCCTGGCTGGAGGGGAAAACCGCAGAACACTGCCGGTTCCATCATATTTCGACCGACGAAGTCTATGGCACGCTGGGGCGCGACAATCCGCCCTTCACCGAAACCACCCCCTACGCGCCCAACTCGCCCTACTCCGCCTCCAAGGCCGGTTCCGACCATCTGGCGCGAGCCTATTTCCATACTTACAAATTGCCGGTCGTCACGACTAACTGTTCCAACAATTACGGCCCGTTCCAGCACGGCGAAAAGTTCATCCCGACTGTGATCCGCTCCTGCCTGCGGCAACAGCCGATTCCGGTCTATGGCGACGGCAGCAACATCCGCGACTGGCTCTATGTCGAGGATCATTGCCGGGGCATCGAGGCGGTGATCCACCAGGGCCGGCTGGGCGAGACCTACAACATCGGCGGCTGCAACGAATGGGCGAATATCAACATTGTCAAAAAGATTTGCGCGCTGTTGGACGAGCGCCGCCCGGAGCACGCTCCGCACGAACGGCTGATCAGTTTCGTCACCGACCGGCCCGGCCACGACTGGCGCTACGCCATTGACGCCCGCAAGATGGATCAGGAACTCGGCTGGCGGCCGCTGGAGACATTTGAAATCGGCATCGCCAAGACGGTGGACTGGTATTTGCAACGCCACGCGATGGATTCCTCACCGGGCCGCGAGGCGAACAACGATTGATTGCAGGAGGTGCGTTCCATGCTGCAAATTGAACCTCAAACCCTGATTGGGACATGGCGACGGTTCGGCATATCCGGTCCCGTCTACGAGATTATCGCGGAAGGCAAAAAGCTGCCTGCCGGCGATGAGACTCTACGCATTCGGGTGGTTGAAACCGGCGAAGAGCTTGATTACAAACTCGCTGATATTCTTGACGATCCCAGGGAACGTTGATGTTTGCCATTGCTTTTGAATGGATTTTACCACGCTGGTCAAGAACTAAACCTCCTCGAACCCCTCACTGAAACATCCTCACGCCCACTTCCAAATCATGACCCATCCCGCCTTCGAGCCCCTGCGCCGTCACTCCATCCCCGCCCTGCGACTGGAATTCCAGGAATATCGCCACGGCGTCACCGGCGCCCGGCATCTCCACTTGGCCGCCGACGATCCACACAACGCCTTTATGGTCGCCTTCCTGACCGTGCCCCAGGACTCGACCGGCGTGGCCCACATCCTCGAACACACGGCGCTGTGCGGCAGCCAGCGTTACCCGGTGCGCGATCCGTTCTTCATGATGATCCGGCGTTCGCTCCACACCTTCATGAACGCCTTCACCAGCAATGACTGGACCGCCTACCCGTTCGCCAGCCAGAACAAAAAGGATTTCAACAACCTGCTGGACGTATATCTCGACGCGGCGTTCTTCCCGCTGCTGGACGAACATGATTTCGCTCAGGAAGGTCACCGACTGGAATTCGCCCGGCCCGACGATGCCGCTTCGGAACTGACGTTCAAGGGCGTGGTATTCAACGAGATGAAGGGCGCGCTCAGTTCGCCGACCCAGCGGTTGGGGCACGCGTTGCAAAGCCGGCTGTTTCCGACCACGACCTATCACCACAACAGCGGCGGCGATCCCGAGGTCATTCCCAATCTGACCCATAAACAACTCAAGGCTTTCCACGCCCGGCACTACCATCCCTCGAACGCCATTTTTCTGACCTACGGCGATATTCCCGCCGCCGAGCATCAGGAACGCTTCGAGGCGCAGGCCCTGCGCCGGTTCCAGGCGCTGCAACTGGACTTGGCGATTCCCCCCGAACGGCGCTATGCCGCGCCGCTTGCGGACCTCATCCACTACCCGTTCGACGGCGGCCAGGACCCGCGCGACCAGACTCACATCGTGCTGGGCTGGCTGCTGGGGCCGATCACCGATCCGCTGGCGACGCTGCGGGCGCGATTGTTAAGCGATGTGCTGCTGGACAACAGCAGTTCGCCGCTGCGCCACGTGCTGGAAACCTCCGAACTGGGCACGGCGCCGTCGCCGCTGTGCGGGTTCGACACCGCCACCCGCGAAGCGACCTTTGTCTGCGGTCTGGAAGGCTCCAACCCGGAACACGCCGACGCCGTTGAAAACCTGATCTTCACCGTGCTGCGCCAAGTCGCCGCCGCAGGCGTGCCCCAGGACGCGGTGGACGCCGCCCTGCACCAACTCGAATTGAGCGAGCGGGAAATCACCGGTGACGGCTTCCCGTATGGCCTGCACCTGCTGATGGAGGCATTGACCCCGGCGATTCACGGCGGCGATCCGGTCGCCGCGCTGGACAGCGATCCGCTGCTGGAACAGTTGCGCACGGAGAGCCGGGCGGCGGACTTCATCCCGAATCTGGCCCGGCAACTGCTGCTCGACAATCCGCATCGGGTGCGGCTGACCATGGCCCCCGATCCGGCGCTGGCCGCGAAACAGGCGGCTGCCGAGCGCGAACGGTTGGCTGCCATTCGCGCCACGCTGGCGGAGGCCGATCAAGCCCGCCTCGTCGAACAGGCGCGGACGCTCGCCGAGCGCCAGCAACGCCAGGATGACCCGGAACTGCTGCCCAAGGTGGGGCTGGAAGATGTGCCGCCGGATCTGAAAATCGCCGAGGGCGTCGCCCGCCCGGTCGGCGCATTACCCGCTCACTGGTACGCCCAGGGCACTAACGGCATGGTCTACGTACAAACCCTCCTCGACCTGCCGGCGCTGGAGCCCGACGAACTGGATTTGCTGCCGCTGTTCTGCGCCTGCCTGACCGAAGTCGGCAGCGCCGGGCGCGATTACCGGACGACGCAGGCCCGCCAGGCAGCGGTGACCGGCGGCCTCAGCGCCCGCGCCAGCGTTCGCGGCGGCGTGGATGACATCAATCAGGTCAAGGGCGTCCTGGTCCTCGCCGGCAAGGCGCTGGCCCGCAACCAGGCTGCCTTGTCTGACCTGTTGTGGGAAACTCTGACCAGCGCTCGCTTCGACGAACTACCGCGCCTGCGCGAGCTGGTCGCTCAGATGCGCGCCCAGCGCGAGGAGGCGATCACCCACCACGGTCATCTGCTGGCGCTGGCCGCCGCATCTGCAAGCCTGAGCCCGGTGGCGGCGCTCAATCATCGCTGGGAAGGACTGCAAGGCCTGCAATATCTCAAGGCGCTGGATGATGCGCTGGACGAAGCCGGGGCGCTGGCCGCGTTCGCCGCCCGGCTGGAACGCTTGCGCGACCGGCTGCAAGGCCTGCCCCGGCAACTGCTGGTGGTCAGCGAGGCCGAGCGCCAGGATGTCATCGCCGAGGCCCTGGCCGCCCGCTGGCGGGACGGTTCCACCGCAACGGTGGAGCCATTCGCGCTCGCCGCCCCGGATGCGCAACCGACACGGCAAGGCTTCCAGGTCAACACCCAGGTCAATTTCTGCGCCAAGGCCTACCCGACCGTTGCGCCGAACCATCCCGACGCAGCGGCCCTGCACGTACTGGGCGAGTTCCTGCGCAACGGCTACCTGCACCGAGCCATCCGCGAGCAGGGCGGCGCTTACGGCGGCGGTGCGGGCTATCACCCCGACAGCGGCGCGTTCCGTTTCTATTCCTACCGCGATCCCCGGCTGGCCGGCACCCTGGCCGATTTCGACCAGGCACTGGACTGGCTGCAAACCTACGACCATCCGGCGCGCACTCTGGAGGAAGCCGTCCTCGGCGTCATCGGGGCGATTGATAAACCCGGATCACCCGCTGGCGAGGCCATCAGCGCCTTTTTCGGCGCACTGTTCGGCCGCACCCCGGAACAGCGCCGCGCCTATCGGCAGCGCGTGCTGGCGGTCACGCTGGATGATCTCAAACGGGTGGCGGCGACCTGGCTGCAACCGGAACCGGCCCGGTGCGCGGTGCTCAGCGACGCGCGTACGCTGGCGGAACAGGCTGATTGGGTTATTATTACGGTTTGATTCGGTCAAGGATTTTCATGGATGCGTAAACCTGCCCCACCACTACGCCCCCGCCTCGACGAGCTGCCCACGCGGGAGCTGGTCGCCCGTGGCGCGGCCCTGCTGTCAGATCAGAACTACAAGGACGCCATCGACGTTTACAAGCTGCTGGTCAAGCGCGAGCCGCAAGCCGAGGCCGGCTGGCGCGACTCGCTGGCCACGGCCTATCTGGAACGCGCCCGGCAACTGGCGCAGAAAGCCATGCACCGCGAAGCCGCTGTGCTGTGGGAGAACATTCCCACGCTTTGCGGCCAGGCCCGCCAGCCCGAGTTATACATAGATTGGCTGCTGCGTTCCGGCCAGTATGCCAAGGCCATGCGCGCCTACGCCAGCCACGCGGCCGCTCTGTCCAACGCTGGCGAACTGGAAGCCCTGCTCGCCGCGCTGGCGCTCGCTGGCCAGAAAGACGTGCTCCAGGCTCTCCCGCCGAACGCGCCGTTACGCGCCCAGTTGAATGCTGCGCAGGACGCATTGCGCGCCTACGCCCAGGGCGAGGCCGAGGACGCCGTGCGCGAGCGTCTCAAAGCCATTTCGATCCGTTCGCCCTACCGCGATTTGCGCCAGGTGCTGGCGGCGCTGCTCAAGCTGGAAACCGACCCGACCGGCGCTTTGGCCCTGGTCGAGCGCATTCCGCCCACTTCCCCCTACCAGGACCTGGTCGAACTGGTTCGGGTTAACGCCGCCGCCAATCCAACCCGCGCCATGCTGGCGCTCGCTCCGGCCCAGCGCGAACTGGCTGGCGGCCTGCTCGGTCTGGACGCGCGCCAGATCAAGCTGCTCAAGGACTGGGCGCGACTGGGCGACGACCCCAGCGA
Source organism: Pseudomonadota bacterium (assembly GCA_018262135.1). Lineage (GTDB taxonomy): Bacteria > Pseudomonadota > Gammaproteobacteria > Competibacterales > Competibacteraceae > Contendibacter. The sequence goes on from JAGTSD010000054.1 coordinate 6,151, forward strand.
CAAGGCAAAGTTCGAGTTCATCGCCACCAACCTGGCGCTGTTCGACCGCGAGCAGGCTCGCCGCGCCGGTCTGGCGCTGCTGGTGGCCTATCCGCAGGGGCTGAAAACCTACAGCCATCTGTTCGGACCGCTACCGCCGTTTGAGGCGCAACATCTGAAAGCGCTGCAAGCGGAACGGGCGGAAAGCGACCTCGACAATATCCTGGGCCATTGGCAAGCGTGCGTGAACCTGCTGCGCCACGAAACCGCCCCAAACCACCGGCTGATGGCGGCGCTGATCCTGCGCCACATGGCCGAGTTGCTGCATCGAGACAAGGATCCCTGGGACGATGGTTCCCGGCTCCGCGACTGTCTGGAGCAAAGCCTGCGGTTCGACCCGGACGACCGCGATGCCTATCTGCAACTGGCGCTCCTGCATCAGGACGTCGGCAACGACAAGGAGTATCACCAGTGGGTGGAACAGGCGGTCAAGCAGTTCCCCAATGATCCCCTGGTGTTGCTGGCGGCGGTCAAAACCGCCACCGCCCGCAAGGCTCACAAAAAAGCCGCCGGTTTCGCCGCCCGGGTACTGGAGCTGGACCCGATCAACACCAAGGCCCGCACCGTCCTGATCAATGCTCATCTGGCCCACGCCCGCAAGCTGATGCGGGGCGACAAGTATGCGCTGGCCGAAAAGGAACTGGACAGCGCCGGCCAGTTGGAACGGGACAACGCCCGCACTGGCATCGTCGAAATCAACCGGGGCCTGCTGGCTCTGCAACAACGCCAGCGCGACTTGGGACGGCGCTGGCTGCGAGAAGGCGTCCGCCTCGCTGGCAGCCCGCTGCTGGCCTGGGCGCGGCTGGCAGTGGAGGCACTGCGCCTGAAGCTGGACCCGGCCGACTTTCAGCACGACGCCGAACTCGGCGATCCGCGCAAGCTGAGCGCCAGCCGCGCCGACCTGCTGGCCCTGGCGCAACTGCTCAACGCCTATCGCGAAGAAGAGGTGAAAGACCTGGACACGGTCCTGGAAGACGTGGAAAAACCCCTGCAACGCGCGATCAAGGCGCTGACCAGCGAGGATGACCTGCTCTTGATCGGTGAAAGCCTGCACCAGGTGCCGCATTACGGTCTGCTGGAATACGCCGCCACCCGGGCGCTGGAGGTTCAGCCGGACCGGCCGTTGTTCGTCTACTACCAGATTTACGGCCGCGCCGAGGGCGACCTGGATTACGTCAAGGACCGCGATTACGACCGGCTGGAGCGGGCCATGGAACGGGCTACCGCCGCCAAGGATCACCGCGCCACCACCGCAATCACCCGTTTTCTCAGTCAAAGTCCGTTTTCCCTGCCCTTCGGACCCAGGGTTGGTGGTCCGAAGTCACCGTCCATGCCACTGCCGATGCCGATTCCGCCCAAGATGCGGCGGGAGATGGAAGAAATCCGCAAGGAACTGGAGCGATTGCCGCCGCCACTGCGGGATCGGATGCTCGATCAAATTTTGGACGAACTGCCGCCCGACGACGAATTCCCGCCGGAAATCCAGCGGGCCCTCATGAAAATGGTGCTGCTCGGCGGGGGGATCGAGGATCTGCTGGACGAGTTGCCCGACGACCTTCCCCTGCCGTTCCCCGGCGGCGGGGGCGGACGCGGCAAACGCCGGAGATAATTATGCCCAATCCCTTTGACCTGCTGGGCGTCGCCGAAACCGCCGATGATGACGCCATCAAGAAAGCCTATCTGCAACGGGTACGCGAGCATCCGCCCGAGCGCGATCCCGACCGGTTTCAGGCCATTCGTGCCGCCTACGAAGCCATCAAGACCTACCGGGACCGGCTGCGCTACCGGCTGTTCCACCAGGAAAACCCGGATCTGACCGAACTGGCGGCGGCTGCCCTGTGCCCCGCCGGCGCGCGCCGCCGCCCATCCGAAGCTCAGGTGCGACAACTGCTGAGTCACCGCCTGACCGGCCAGAAATAAAGGCATCTCATGGATACCGAAACCACTGAACGCTTGTTGGACCGTTTCCGCGCCTATCTGGACGAAACGCCCGAAGTCAGTCCGCGAGAGGAGGCGGCCAAGGTGGAGCGGCGCACCGACCTCTATTCCCTGTTCGCCGAACTGGCGACACTGAAAAACGAGGTCCGGCTGGAATCACGCCAGGTGAAAACCGCGCTGGATGAATTCCGGGCGGTATTCGAGACGCTGCAAACCAGCCAAACCCAACTCGGAGGCGAACTGGACCGCGCCCGCGCCGCGCTGCCGGAACAGCGGCGGGCGGCGCTTAAACCGGTGCTGCTGGAACTGGTGGAGTTGCACGACCGGCTGGAAACCGGCCTGCGCGTCCTGCAAAACTACCGGCCCACCGTGTTGAGCCGTCTGTTCGGGCTGGGACAGCGGGAACGGGCGCTGTTGCAGGCCATCGCTCAGGGGCAGGACATCAGCCTGCGCCGGCTGGAACAACTCCTGAACAGCCAGCAGGTAACCGCGCTGCCGGCGCTGGGTCAACCGCTCGATCCGCACACCATGCGCGC
>JAGTSD010000328.1 GCA_018262135.1 Pseudomonadota bacterium
GTCCGCCGGTAAGCGGGCGCGTAGCGGGCCGCCACCAGAATGGATTCCACCATGCTCACGGCGCTGGCCTTGCCCTGCCAGGCGATGTCGAAGGCAGTGCCATGATCGACGCTGGTACGCAGGAACGGCAGCCCGAGAGTGAGCGAGATGGTCCGCTCGAAATCCAGGGTCTTGGTGGCGATATGACCCTGGTCGTGATACAGCGAAAGGACAGCGGCGTAACGCCCGTTCTTGGCCTGATGGAACACCGAGTCGGCGCCGATGGGGCCGACCACCCGGAAGCCCCGCTTTTGAGCATCGGCGATGGCTGGCTCCACTTCCTTGACTTCCTCGTCGCCAAACAGGCCGTGTTCCCCGCAGTGGGGGTTGAGGCCCGCGACGGCCAGTTCGCCGCCACCGATCCCAAGCTGTTCCATGGCCTGCTGGCAGCGTTCGATGTAGTCGAGCAGCCGCTCTTTGGTCACCAGATCGCAGGACTTCCGCAGCGAGACGTGGCGGCTGAGGAAAAACACCCGCAGTCCGAGCGTTTCGAACATGGTCAGGGGATCGTGCGCCCCGGTCAGGGCGGCCAGCATCTCGGTATGCCCGATATAGGGAACGCCGGCGGCCTGAATCGACTCCTTGTTGATCGGTGCGGTGTTGACCACTTCGACCTCGCCGCGCAAGGCCGCTTGCACCATCGCTTCGATATAGTCCCAGGCGGCCTGTCCGCATAAGGCTTGGACCTTGCCCGGCTCGAACGCGGCTGGATCGGCGTTGGCGAAATCGACGACTTCGATGGACCCCGCCGCGAAGCGCGCCTCGTCCGGTTTGCCGATGGCCCGAACCGTGAGGCCGAGTTGGCCTTCCCGGACGGCTTTTTCGATGACCCGGGCGTCGCCGTAGACCAGGCAGCGGGCGACGCGATTCACCGCGTCGTCGGCGAAGGTGCGGACCAGGATTTCGGGACCGATCCCGGCGGGATCGCCCATGCTGATGCCGATGATGGGTTTGCTCATGACAGTTCTCCTGATTGGGCGCGGGCGACGGCTTGGCTGGCCAGTTCATCGCGCAGAAAACGGGCGCAGATTTTGATCGCATCCTTGTCGCCGGCCGCGCCACCCTTGGTGACGACCGGCATTCCCTCGCAGCGACCGCCCATGAGGTGGCCATAGGCGACCAGGGGCAGCACATCGCGTTCGAGGACCAGACCGATGGCGCCTAGGCGCCGGAACACGGCCACCGTGGTATCGCCACCAGACAGATAAAGGCCGCCCACCCGCAACGCCGCGCCTAGCACCTGCTCGACGGTAGTGGCGATGCCTTGGTTGATCAGGCCCGAAACCGCCTCCTTGTCGCTGGCGCAACCGCGAGCGATGGCTTCGAGGTCGAGGCAGGCGGTGGGATCGAGGCAGTTGGTGGTCAGGCAGAGGAACTCGGTATCGGCCGGGGCGGTGGTCAGGGTTGCCACGGCTTCCTGGATTGCGGTCTCCCAGTCCGCGCCGCCGGCAATTAGCCGGGCCGGATCGAGGTAGGCGGTCGTTACGTCATAGGCGCGGTAGAGTTCCCGGAGTTGTTCCCCCGTAGTGGCCACCACGCTGCCGACTACCAGGAGCACGCAGGGGCGCGACTGGCCGCCGCTTGCGGTGGGCAACAGCCGTCCGGCCAGTGCCGCGGAGAAGGGGCCAGGATCGACCGCGATGAAGGGTAGATCGGCGGCGAGGACGGCATCGGCAATAGTTTCGAGATCCTCGGGCTGCACGGCGTCCAGGACGGCGATGCGGTTGCCACTGTGGTACGCCGCGCCGAGAGCGGCGGCGAGAGCGTCCACGCCGGCGTAGCCCGTCTCGAGCGGCAGATGGACCGCGGCGCGGCGCGAGCCGGCCGTGACCAATTCCAGCGTCCGGCTGGTCAGAACCGGGGTTTTGGGATCGCGCGCCACGTCGCTGCGCTGGAGCATGACGCCGTTTACCAGTAGATAGCCGCCCGCCGCCACCCGCCCGGCCTGGGGATAGGCCGGCACGACCACGGCGAGCCGGTCCGAATCCTCGACCGCCGCGAGTGCGTCGAGCATGGCGTCGATTTCGGGGCCGAGGTTGCCACGCAGCGTCGAATCAATGCGTTTGGTGTAGAGGCGAACTTCAGGCGCCGCCAGCGCCGAAGTAGCGTCCCACACCCGGCGATAGGCTACTTCCGGGGCCACGGCCCGGCTGTCGGTGGGGACGATCAAAGCGTCCCGACCAGCGCGGACGGCGGTGGGCGGGGGCAGATCGCCCGTTAGGGTGAGCGGCGAGAGGCCGAAGGTTTTCAGGAGCACGCCCGAGGCGTTGGCGCCGGTGAGATCGTCGGCGACGATGAGACAGCGGTACATGGCGGGTCAGACCTCGACAAGGGTGATGCCGGCCCTGGTCAGGGCGGCGCGTTCGGATTCGGGGAATTTGCGGTCGGTGACGATGGTGTCGAATTCGGTGAGCGGGCAGATTTTCACGAAGGAAGCGGTTCCGAATTTCGAGGCGTCGGCCAGCAGGACGGTCTTGCGGGCGGCTTTCATCATCGCGGTCTTCACGGCGGCCTTCTCCAGCGAGGTGGTGCAGAGGAAGCCGTCGCGGCTGATGCTCGAGATCCCGATAAAGGCCATGTCGACGGCCAGATGCTCGAAAAACGCACGCGCACCTTCGCCGATGGCGCTGCCCGTCTCGGGTTGAATGAGTCCTCCCGCCACGTGGGTTGCAATGCCGGCCCGCGTTGCGTCGAGCGCAATGGCGAGATCGTTGGTGGCGATGCTGAGGCCGCGTCGCCGGCCAAGCACCGCGAGCAACTCGTGGGTGGTGGTGCCGGAATCGAGGATGAGCGTGTCCTGGTCGCGCACGAATTCGATGGCGGCCAGCGCGATCCGGCGTTTTTCCTCGATGTGAGTCGCGGCTTTGGCGGCGTAGGGTTCCTCGCCGACCAGCCGACCAGGGAGCATGGCGCCGCCGTGCCGCCTCTCGGCGAGTCCTTTTTCTTCGAGACGGGCCAGATCGCGGCGCGCCGTCATCTCGCTCACGGCGAAACGGCTCGACAGTTCCTCGACCGTCACGCTGCCCTGTTCTTGCAACAGATCCAGAATCCGGGCTTCACGTTGTGCTGGGATCATGGTGGGCCTTGGGTGTTATTTTATGTTTTTATTTGTGATTATTTGCTCATTTAAGCAAGTTGTCAAACAAATTATTCCATTTTCTATCATTCAAG
>JAGTSD010000329.1 GCA_018262135.1 Pseudomonadota bacterium
TTTCCGCAGTGCGTCTATCCCTCCGGCTGGTGGACCGCTACCCTTGCCCGCAAAACTGGCCGGATCAGCGATTTTCGGGAGGCGGACGCCGCCACCCGGCCGTTCGCCACCGAATACTACAACGCGGAGATCCACCGCGCCGCGCTGGCCACGCCGGAATTCATGCGCCGGGCGCTGGCCGGGCTGTGGGACCCGCCTTAGCGCAGCATCAGCAGCAACTCGCCCTGCCCGCGCAGCAGGTTCAGCACCAGCCCTTCGCTCCGGCTGGCGATCTGGCGCAGATCGTCGGTGCTGGCAATCGGTTGGCGGTTGACAGCAGTGATCACGTCGTTCCGCTGTAGACCGGCCCGGGCAGCGGGACTGCCAGATGCCAATTTGGCCACCAGCACACCGCGCACTCCCCGTCCACCCAAGGGGGAATTCGGCCCGATATCCTCGAAGGTCACGCCCGCCAGCCGCGGATTGATGGCGTCGCCCTGGGCCTTGGCCGGTACGTACTCGCCGATCTTGGCGTCCAGGATCATCGGCTTGCCGTCGCGCAGGATTTCGAGCCGCGCCGCTTCGCCGACTTCCAGCAGGCCGATGGCGTTACGCAGGCCGTTGCCGTCGCGGATCGGCTTGTCGTTGATGCTCAGTACGACGTCGCCTTCCTTGAGGCCGGCGCGGGCAGCAGCAGAACTCGGGCTGACCTGGGCGATGACCGCGCCCCGGTCGGCGGGAATGTTGAACGCCCGCGCCAGCTCCGGCGTCAGGTCCTGCACCGCCACGCCCAGTTGGCCGCGCCGCACCGAGCCATGGGCCACGATCTGGTTCATCAGCCGCGATACCATGTTGGCCGGAATGGCGAAACCGATGCCGACATTGCCGCCGCTGGGGGCGAGGATGGCGGTGTTGATGCCGACCAGTTCGCCGCGCAGGTTGACCAGCGCGCCACCGGAATTGCCGGGATTGATCGAGGCATCGGTCTGGATGAAGTCCTCGTAGCCCTGAATGCCCAGCCCGGTGCGGCCCAGGGCGCTGACGATGCCGGAAGTGACGGTCTGGCCCAGCCCGAACGGGTTGCCGATGGCGACCACGAAATCACCCACCCGCAAGTTGTCGGAATCGGCCAGTGGCAGGGCGGCAAGATTGTTGCCGGGAATCTGGATCACCGCCACGTCGCTTTGCGGATCGGAACCGATCACCTTGGCGGTGAGCCTGCGGCCATCGCGCAGGGTGACCGTGATGGTGTCAGCGCCTTCCACCACGTGATGGTTGGTGATGACGTAGCCCCGGCGGGCGTCCACCACCACGCCGGAACCGACGCTCTGCGCCTTGCGCTCGCGCGGTTGGTCGGGAACATTGAAAAAATGGCGGAAAAACGGATCGTCCAGCAGGGGGTTGCGGCGCAGCGCGACCCGGCTTTCGGTGGCGATGTTGACTACCGCCGGGGTAGCCCGTTCCAGCATCGGCGCCAGGGTCGGCAGCGGCTGGCCATCCACGGCAGCGGGCAGCGCGGCCGGGACGGGCAGCGGAACGGCAAGAGTCAAACTCAACGCCAGTAGAGTGGCGGACAGGGCGGGACGTCGAATGGTCATGGACGGAAGCAGCCTCTATTCCGGAACAGGGATCAGGGATGGGAAACCAGGGAAAACCTGGATTCCAACGTCGTTGCCTTGGTTTCCTCGCGCAAAAATTCAGTGTTGCCGATGCCAGTGCGGGCGCGGATCGAACGGCAGTTCCCGCGCCATCCGCTGGAACAGTTCGCGCGCCGCCTCGGTATCAGCCGGTGGATTGACGATGCGCAATACTGCCAACTGATCGCCGGGCGGCTGGCCGGGCAGGCCACGCCCGCGCAAGCGCAATTGCTGGCCATTGCGGGCGTTGGCCGGGATGCTGAGCGTGACCGGCCCGCCGAGCGTGGGCACGTCAACCTTGCAGCCCAGCGCCGCTTCCCACGGGGCCAGCGGCACTTCGAGGGTGATGTCGCGGCCTTTCAACTGGTAGAGCGAATGGGGCTGGATCGTCACTTCCAGATACAAATCGCCGCTGGGACCGCCGCCGACGCCGGGACCACCCTGGCCGGCCAGCCGAATCTTCTGGCCCGTCGTCACGCCCGCCGGAATCTTGACGTTCAGGGTACGGGTGCGCACGCTGGTCCGGCCGCTGGCGTCCCGCTCCGGCAGTTGCAATTGCAGGGACCGGTTGCCACCGTGATAAGCCTCTTCCAGGCTGATCTCCAGCGCCACAGTCTGGCTCTGGCCGGGACTCTGGAACCCGCGCGCCCCGCCAAAACCGGGGCCGACTCCACCACCCAGGTTGCTGAATAGCGACTCGAAGAAATCGCTGAACTCGCGCCCGCCGAAACCGGTGCCGAACGGCGAGCCGCCCGGACCTTTCGATCCGCCTTGCCAGCCCGGCGGCGGCCGGAACTCCTGGCCGGCCCGCCAGTTGTTGCCCAGTTGATCGTAGGCAGCGCGCTTTTCGGGGTCGCGCAGCACCTCGTAGGCCTCGGCGACCTCCTTGAACCGCTCCTCGGCGCCCGCTTCCTTGCTGACATCGGGATGATACTTGCGCGCCAGCCGGCGGTAGGCCTTTTTGATGTCCTCCGCCGAGGCGTCGCGGCTCACGCCGAGGATCTGGTAATAGTCCTGGTATTTCATGCCGGTTCCAGGCGGTGCGGGAGAAAGCCGGCGGGTTCGGCCCGCCGGCCGGGCGGCTTAGCCCTCGACCTTGACGGTCCGCGACAGGGTATGAGTCGCCTTGGGAATGCTGATTTCCAGCACGCCCAGGGCGCCACGGGCGGCGATCCGCTCCAGATCGGCGGTGTCGGGCAGACTGAAGCGGCGGTAGAAGCTGCCGCAGGGCCGTTCGACCCGGCTGTAACCGGCGCGATCTTCGCCCGTCTCGCCCGGACGGTTGCCACGGATAGTCAGCACGCCGTTTTCGGCGATAATCTCGATATTCTTGGGATCAACACCAGGGATGTCGGCGCGCAGGACGTAGCGGTCTTTCTCCTCCTTGATGTCCACCGGTGGAATCCAGTCGCAGGTGGCGACGCTGGATTGATCGTCGCCGGCGGCGTAGGGCTCGAACAGCCGGTCCAGTTCCTTGCGCAGGTGGCGCATGTGCTGCCAGGGTTCGTAACGGCTCGGGATCATGATGGAGACCTCTTGGGACTGGGAATGTTATCTTTCAAATAGGGCCGCCGCGCGCCATTTCAAGCC
>JAGTSD010000330.1 GCA_018262135.1 Pseudomonadota bacterium
GGGATTCGCCATCCCCGATGGATAATGCCTGCCATCAGACCGCGTTTGGTGCTATATAATTTCCTTCAATTGCAACTTCACATCCGATCGAGCGCCGGTGTTAGCTGTGGCTTCCTGGAGTGTTAAGCGATTGATGGCCAAATTGATTCTATCGGCTTTGAGCCTGCTGGCGCTGACGGCCTGCGCCAGCGCGCCCGTGCAGGAGATGAGTGATGCCCGCCAGGCGATCTATTCGGCCGAGGCGTCCGGAGCGTTGCAGCGCTCGCCCGCTACCTTGATGGCGGCCCAGCATTTGTTGCAGAAAGCACAGGAACGCCTGGAAGCCGGCGCCTACGGCCAGGCTCGCCGCTACGCCCTGGATGCCCGCGAAGCGGCTATCGAGGCACGGGAGCAGGCGATGCGGAATGCCGTGCTCCGGCCAGCACCCTGACCGGCAACCCCGTGCGTTTCCGCCTGTCGGTCCAGCGACGACCCACCATGCCCTCCCATCCATCCTCTTCCTGCCCCGATGGCCGGTCGCTGCTGCTGGTGACACGGCCCTGAGGAGGTTCTGTGAAAACCCTTTGCCTGCGCTGTTATGTGAGCGGCCGCGTCCAAGGCGTCGGTTTCCGCTATGCCACCGCCGACCAAGCCCTGAACCTGGGTGTCACGGGGCATGTCCGCAATCTGCCGGACCGGCGGGTGGAAGTGCTGGCCTGCGGCGAGGAAAGAGCAGTCAACGCGCTGCGCAACTGGCTGTGGCAAGGTCCAGGTCTTGCCCGGGTGAGCGACGTCCGCTGCGAAACCCTGCCCTATCGGAACCTCCCAGATTTCCGCATCGAGTGAAAACCGATTTTTTTCATCGCAGGCTTGACTTATCCACAGGCTTGTGCAGTACGCCGCGCTGAATGGTTTCAACCGCCAATTCGGTTCAAAATCTTTGCCAGATTCCAGGATTTAAATTTAACTTACTGAAAATAATAACAAATAGAGCCTGATCAACAATTCATCAAACTGTCATTCTTCCAGCGGCAACGCGCATTTATGCCGGTCGCGCGAAAGTTATCCACAGACTTATCCACAGGTTCTGTGGATAAGTTTCCGCGTCACAAACACGGATGGTTTCAGCCCTGTTCCGCTGCCAGCCACTCCCGCAGCCCGTCAAGCAACTGCTCCTGCGCGATCAGGGTGCTATCCGCATCGCGCCGGCCGCGATACTCCACCTGACCCACCGCCAGGTTGCGCTCGCTGATCACCACCCGATGCGGAATGCCGATCAGCTCCATGTCGGCGAACATCACGCCGGGCCGAAGCTCGCGGTCGTCCAGCACGGCATCAATACCCGCACCCAATAATTCCTGGTAAAGGGCCTCGGCCGCCTCGCGCACGGCGGCGGAACGGCTCGCGCCGATCGGCAATACCGCCACCTGAAACGGCGCCATCGCCGCCGGCCAGATGATCCCGCGTTCGTCGTGGTTCTGCTCGATGGCTGCCGCCACCACCCGCGACACGCCGATACCGTAGCAACCCATGGTTACGGTCACCGCCTGGCCGTCCTCGCCCAGGACTTCCGCCTTCAGCGCGGCGCTGTATTTCTGGCCCAGTTGAAACACGTGGCCGACCTCGATGCCCCGCGCGATCATCAGCGTGCCCCGACCATCGGGACTGGGATCGCCTTCGACCACGCTGCGCAGATCGGCGACCGCCGGCTCCGGGCAGTCACGGCCGAAGTTGACGCCGGTCAGATGCCAGTCATCCTCATTTGCGCCGGCCACCATGTCGGCCATGTGTGCCACCGTGCGGTCGGCGATCACCTCACCCGCGAAGCCGACCGCGCCGAGCGAACCGGGACCGGCGCCGAACGCGGCCCGAATGGCGTCGGGACTGGCGAAGGTCAGCGGCGCCTTCACCTGGGGCAGCTTTTCAGCCTTGATCGGGTTCAGTTCGTGATCGCCGCGCACCAGCAGCAGCACCGGTCGCTCGTCCACGCCCTCGACCACTACGGCTTTCACCGTGCGCTGGGCGGGAACGTTCAGGAAAGCGCACAGTTCCGCAATAGTCTTGACCCCCGGCGTAGGCACGCGCGTCATGATCTCGGTCGGCGCAGGCCGCTCGCCGGCGGGCCGCAGCGCCTCGGCCAGCTCGACGTTGGCGGCATAGTCGCTCGCGGTCGAGAAGGCGATGGCGTCCTCGCCCGAATCCGCCAGGACGTGAAATTCCTGCGAGCGGCTGCCGCCGATGCTGCCGGAATCGGCCAGCACCGCGCGGAACTTCAACCCCAGCCGGGTGAAAATACGGACATAGGCGTCGTACATCGCCTGGTAACCGGCCTGCAGCGAAGCCTGATCGAGGTGGAAGGAATAGGCATCCTTCATCAGGAATTCCCGCGCCCGCATCACTCCGAAGCGGGGCCGGATCTCGTCGCGAAACTTGGTCTGAATCTGATAGAAGTTGACCGGCAGTTGCTTGTAGCTCTTGATCTCGCGGCGGAACAGGTCGGTGATCACTTCCTCGTGAGTCGGGCCGAAACAGAATTCACGCTCGTGCCGGTCCCTGATCCGCAACAACTCCGGACCGTACTGCTGCCAGCGTCCCGATTCCTGCCACAGCTCCGCCGGCTGCACGGCGGGCATGAACAACTCCAGGGCGCCGGCGCGGTTCATCTCCTCGCGCACCACCGTTTCGACCTTGCGCAGCACGCGCAGGCCCCACGGCAGCCAGGTGTAAATGCCGGCGGCCAGCTTGCGGATCAGACCCGCCCGCAGCATGAGCTGATGACTGACGACCTCGGCGTCGGCCGGGGTTTCCTTCACGGTGAACAGCGGAAAATGGGAGATGCGCATGAATCCTGCCTTGCGAGACGTGGAAAGCGGTCAGGGATTGCAGAAATAATCCTGGTCCTTCTGGGCCTTTTTCAACTCCTCCGCGCGCTGTTCGGCATCGAGAGCGACCTTGTTGCCCTTGGCGTCGGGTTTCACGATTTGCGTGTCGCCCTGTAGCAGTTGGACGTTCTTTTTGGCGATCTCGCAGTTTCTGGCGCGCGCGTTCTCGGCCTCTTTCTGGATTTTCTCGGCTTGCTGTTGCTCTTGCTCCTGCTGCTCGGTCACCTGCCGGGCCAGTTCCTCCTGATCCCTGGCGAGATCGCGCGGGGCGACCCCGGGGCCCGCCGCATCCGTCGGCTTGCGCACCATCTCGTACTTCACTCCCGGAGGCGGCGCGAGTTCCG
>JAGTSD010000331.1 GCA_018262135.1 Pseudomonadota bacterium
TGGCCGCCGGTGATGGCCAGATCCAGGATGTAGACGTGGCGCGGCGTATCGCGCATACCCTGAAGGGCGCTGGCAATACTGTCGGGGTGCGCGGCATCGCCACGCTGACCCACCAGATCGAGGATATCCTGCAGGCACTGGCCAAGCAGGAGGTGTTGCCGAACCGGCCGCTGGCCGAAGTGCTGCTGAACGCGGCTGACTGTCTGGAAGCCATGAGCGAGGCGCTGCTCGGCATGAGCGCGCCGCCTTCTCAGGCGTTCGCCGTGTTGCAAGAGGTGCTGGACTGGGCCAACCGCATCGATCAGTCTGGAATACCGAGGGGCGACGAAGTTCCCGCAGCCGCGACTGACCGGCTGGAACCCGCCGAACCGGTCCAAGCAGCACCCATCGCGCCGCAGCCAGCCGTCCCCTCGGTGCCCGAAGCGACCCTGCGGGTTCCCGCCCATCTGGTTGATGATGTATTGCGGCTGGTGGGTGAGAGCATCATCCTCACCGGCCAGGTCCAGGAACGGATTCGCAAGACCGTCGCCCAGACCCGGGCAGTGATGGGGCAAAACCGCCTGTTCCAGCAACTCACCGCCGAACTGGAGCAACTGGTTGATATTCGCAATGTGTCATCGCCGCTCTCCAAGTCCATGCAGCGCAGCGATTTCGATCCGCTCGAGTTGGAGCAGTACAACGAACTCAACACCGTCACGCATCGCCTGGTGGAAGCCGCCACTGATGCCCACGAACTGGGCCGCGCCATCGAGGAGAATCTGGCGGCACTGGACGCTTTACTGGTGGATCAGGGCCATCTGCACCGGGACAACCAGGAAGCAGTACTGCGCACCCGCATGGTGCCGATCCAAACGGTGGCGCCGCGCTTGCAGCGCAGCGTGCGGCAAACCTGCCGGCTGGTGGACAAGAAGGCGGAACTGGTGGTGCGCGGCGCCGGCACGCTGATGGACAGCAATGTCTTGAACGACATGATCGATCCGCTGATGCACCTTTTGCGCAACGCGGTGGATCACGGCATCGAACCGCCCGGCCAGCGCCAGCACCTCGGTAAGCCACCGGTCGGGCAGATCGAACTCAACTTCGGGCGCGAGGGCAACAACATCGTTATTCGTTGTCAGGATGACGGGGCGGGGCTGGACCTGGCGGCGATTCGGCGAACGGCGACGGAGCGCGGCCTGATCGCCGCCGACCAGTCACTGACAGACGAGGAACTGGCCCGATTGATCCTGTTGCCAGGTTTTTCCACCCGCGGCGAAGCCACCCAGACCTCAGGACGTGGCATCGGCATGGATATGGTCCACAGCCGACTGCTGGATATGAAAGGTTCGCTGCGCATTCACACCCAGGCTGGCCAGGGCTGTCTGATCGAATTGCGGCTGCCAGTCACCCTGATCTCCACCCATGCGCTGTTGGTGCGCCTGCGCGATCAAATGGTGGCTCTGTCAGACCGGGGTATCGAACAGATCCTGTATTCCGGTGTCGGTGCGATCCAGCGACTGGGCAAAGTCACCACCTATCGGATGGGCGATGAGGTCTACGAACTCAGCGCCCTGGATGCGTTGCTCAACCTGCCGCCGGATCACCGCGCGCAGAGCCGCACCGCGCCGTCGGTGTTGCTGGTGCGGGAGGAGACTGGCGCCCTTCGCGCGGTGCTGGCGCAGGACATCGTGGACAGCCGCGATCTGGTGGTCAAGAACCTGGGCGAGTACCTTCCCAGGCTCAACGGCATCGTGGGCGCCACCATCCTGGGCGATGGCAGCGTGGTGCCGGTGCTGGATTTGCCGGAACTCCTGCGCGCCCCGGTGGCCCGCCAGTCCACGCGGACCGCCGGCCGGGCGGCGGCGCCGGCCGCGCCTGCTCCTCACCGCCCCTTCGTGCTGGCGGTGGACGATTCGTTGAGCGCCCGTCGCTCGCTGGCGCAGTTCGCCCAGGATGCCGGCTTCGAGGTGCGCACGGCGCGTGATGGCTTGGAGGCGATTGAGATCATCAAGGGCAAGCGCCCGGACCTGGTACTGGCCGATCTGGAGATGCCGCGCATGAACGGTCTGGAATTGACGGCCCATCTGCGCGCCAATCAAGCCACCCGCGATGTGCCCGTCATTATGATCACCTCGCGTTCCACCGAGAAGCACCGGCGCGAGGCTGAAACGACCGGGGTCAATATGTACCTGACCAAGCCGTTCATGGAAGATGAACTGCTCGGGCATATCCACCACCTGTTGCGGCCAGCATGAACGGGCAAGCTCAAGCGGCGTTGGCCAAGTTGCGAGAGATCGGGGCCTTCGCGGTGTTGGCCCTGGACGGGCGCAAATGGCTGGTACCGCAAGCGGAAGTCCAGTCGCTGGAGTCGCTCCTGGACATTGACCCCGAGGTGCGGATTCCGCACAGCGTCGGCGCCGTGGCGTTCGCGGGCGAATGGTGGCCGGTGTACTGTCTGTCCGGCGAATTGCGAATTCTGCCGCAACTGCCGGGCAGTCGCCGGGCCTGCCTGCTGCTGGATAACGGCGCCGACCGTTTCGGTCTGGTTTGCGACCAGGTTGAAGCGCTGGCGGAAGTGCCGCACCTGCTGGCCCTGCCGGCCTGCATGGCGTTGCCGGATTCCCCGATTCAGGCGCTGGTCCTGCTGGACGATGGCCTGGGTTGCGTGACCACCACCGAGCGTCTGGCGGCGCTGCTCGCCTCTGGCGTGGAGAATGTCAATGCCTGAAAGCACCGCCTGGGTGTTGGCTTTGGACCCTCAGCTGCTCGCTGCCGTGGGCGAGCGCGAGATGGTGCATCTGGTCGAAATGCCGACGCTGCTCGAGGTTCCGCGCAGTCCACCCTACTGCCGGCAGGTGCTGGTCTGGAACGATACGGTGTTGCCGGCGATGGATTTGGCGGCCTGGCTGCGAGGGCAACCAGCGCAGCGCCAGCAGACGCTGGCCGGGGTGTTTGCCTACCAGGCGCGGCCGGGCGCAGACCCCGAGTATGGGGCGTTGCTGCTGGCCGGCATTCCCATGCGGACCCGCGTCGCCGATAACCAAGCCTGCGCGTTGCCGAAACAGCCGGGCAACTGGCAAACCCTGGCGATTTCCTGTTTCAGACAGAGCGACCAGCCGATTCCCATCCTGGATTTGCCGCACATCTTTGCCGGCGGTCTGCTTTAATCCACCAGATTCACAAGACGGGATCGCCATATTCCGATCCCGGCCGCCAACCTCC
>JAGTSD010000055.1 GCA_018262135.1 Pseudomonadota bacterium
CTCGGTGGGGGAGGCGTCGAGCCGTCCGGCTTCCGCCTGGATCGGCAAATCGTCCGGCGGCGGCAGGTTCGGGGTGGCTGGGACGATGTCCCCGGCCAGTTCGTCGATTTCGCACTGGACCCAGGGATTGAGCGCGTCGGTGGATTGCGCTCGAACCCCCGCCAGCGGCAGCAGGGTCAGCGCGGCCCCCGCCATAAGCATTCGGTAATACGGCGTCACGGAACGGGATTTTACGCGTGAATGAAAGTGCCCTAACATCGCACAGATTGATTTTTGCTGCAATCCAGACGCGCGGCGTCCGCCAAGGCGCCGGATTGCCTCAACCGGATGGAGCGAAGTGCGTGAATGAGCGCGAGCAATTGTTGCAGGACTGGTTGAACGAGGTATTGCCGGCGCGGCTGGACCGGATCGCGCCGGCGTCCAGCGACGCCAGTTTTCGCCGCTATTTTCGGGTCTGGTGCGACGGCCAGACCCACATCGTCATGGATGCCCCACCGGACAAGGAGGATTGCCGGCCGTTCGTCGCCATCGCCCAGGCCCTGCGCGGGCTGGGGCTGAACGCGCCCGAGGTGCTGGCCGGCGATCTCGACCAGGGCCTGCTGCTGCTGACCGATCTCGGTTCCCGGCAATATCTGGCCGAACTTGATGAGAACAGCGTCCCTGGCCTGTATGCCGATGCCCTGGAGGCACTGGCGCGCCTGCAAGTCGGCGGCGATCCCGGCTCGCCGCTGTTGCCGCCCTACGATTCGGCGCTGCTGCACCGGGAGATGGAACTGTTCCGCGAGTGGTTCCTGGGGAAACTGCTCGGCCTCAACCTGCGCGAGGAGGAACACCACGCGCTCGATCACGCTTTTGCCCTGCTGGCCGATAACGCGCTGGAACAGCCGCGCGTCTGGGTTCACCGCGACTACCATTCCCGCAATCTGATGGTCACCGATCCCGACAATCCCGGCGTGCTGGATTTTCAGGATGCCGTGGTCGGCGCAGTCACCTACGATCTCGTTTCGCTGCTGCGCGACTGCTATATCGCCTGGCCGCGGGAGCAGGTCGAAGCCTGGGCTCTGGATCACCGGGCGCGGCTGCGGGCGCTGGGCATGGGCGGGCTGGACGATGCCGACCTGTTCCTGCGCGGGTTCGATCTGATGGGGGCGCAACGCCATCTCAAGGCCATCGGCATCTTCGCCCGCCTGAATCTGCGCGACGGCAAGCCGGGCTATCTGCGCGACATTCCCCGTACACTGAGCTACGTACTGGACGTGGCGGATCGCTACCCGGAGCTGGCGGAGTTGCGCGATCTGCTGCGGGCGCGGGGCGTGGACCGCTGGCGGCCCGCGCTGTGAAGGCGATGATCCTGGCCGCGGGACGCGGCGAACGGATGCGCCCGCTGACCGACCATACCCCGAAGCCGCTGTTGCCGGTTGCTGGCAAGCCGCTGATCGCGCATCATCTGGAAGCCCTGCGGGCGGCGGACATCGGCGAGATCGTCATCAACACCGGCCATTTGGGGGACCAGTTGCCAGCAGCCCTGGGCGATGGCCGGACCTGGGGCGTGCGCATCGCCTGGTCCCCGGAACCGCCGGAGGCGCTGGAAACCGGCGGCGGCATCTTCCAGGCGCTGGCGCTGCTCGGTTCGGAACCCTTTTTGGTGGTCAACGGCGATGTGTGGACCGACTATCCCTTTGCCCGGTTGCCTCCCTCGCCCGCTGGGCTGGCACATCTGGTGCTGGTGAGCAATCCGCCGCACCATCCCCAGGGTGATTTTGCCCTGACGGACGACGGGCAGGTCGAGGAGTCCGGCGCGCGGCGGCTGACCTTCAGCGGGATCAGCGTGCTGCGGCCGGAACTATTCGCCGGTTGCGTGCCGGGCCGGTTTCCGCTGGGGCCGCTGCTGCGCCGGGCGATGGCGGCAGGGCAGGTCAGCGGCGAATGCTATGCGGGGCAGTGGTGGGATATCGGCACGCCGCAACGGCTGGCGGAGCTGGATCGGGAACTGGGCACGGGATAGAAGGGAGTAGCGAGTTCGCAAAGGCGATCAAACTGGCCGCTCGCCGCTCGCTACGTTGCGTGCCGGACATCCTGGCCCTCGACCACAAAGATCACGTATTCGGCCAGATTCCGAGCGCGGTCGGCGACCCGTTTCAGCGCCTTGAGCGCCAGCGACACATCGATCACCGTCGCCACCGCCAGTTCGCCATCAATCGTGTAGGTACTGAGTTCGCGCAGGATGTCCTGGAATACCTCCTCCGCTTCGTCAGTGCGTACCATCTCCCAGGCCTGATTCACGTCCAGCCGAGCCAGAATGTCGAGCGCGCTCTGGATCCGCTGGCTGGCGATTGCAGCCAACTGGTCCACCGCCAATGGAATGCTCCTTGGCGGATGGCCACAGCGGGCGTGAATGGCCAGCGTTTTCTCGGCGATGGTCTTGGCCTCGTCGCCGATCCGCTCCAGGTCATTGACCGCCTTGTTCAACGCCATCACCAGCCGCAAATCGGTACTCATCGGTTGCCGGCGACTGAGCAGACGCACGCAACTTCGGTCTATTTCCATGTCCCAGCGATTAACCGCCGCGTCACCGACGATGACCGCTTGGGCCGCGACCGGGTCGCCTTCCCGAAACACCGCGACGGCGCGCTTGACCTGCTGTTCCACCTCCCGCCCCATCTCCAGCACCAGGTTGACCAGTTGCTGAATTTCCAAATCGAAGCGCTTGACGGTATGGCCGCTGTTGCTAAAAGTCATAAGCTGCTTCCTCCTGTCCATCGGTCATTATGATCGGTTCGGTCGAGGGCGGTACGGCGGCGATTCGAACCTGGCCCCTACAGTCTTGGGTTTGTGCCCAGACGCATCATCGTATCCTCGATCCACTCCTCGACCTGCTGGTTTAACTGCTGCGGCGAACGGCTCTCGCTGGCGATCAGGGGACCGAACACCACGTGAATGACGCCCGGCCGCTTGAGGAATACCCCCCGCGGCCAAAATTCCCCGGCATTGTGCGCGACCGGGAGAATCGGACAGCCGCTGTGCGCCGCCAGCACCGCGCCGCCCATCCCGTAGCGCTTGCGCACTCCCGGCGCCACCCGGGTGCCCTCGGGAAAGATCACTACCCATTGCCCCTGGCGCAAGTGGGCGACCCCCTGCCGGATCACCTGCTTGACCGCCGAGGCGCCAGCCTGGCGGTTGATGGCGATCGGCCGCAGCAGGCCCATCGCCCAGCCGAAAAAGGGAAACCACAACAGTTCGCGCTTGATCACCCAGGCCACCGGCGGCAGATACTGGTTAAGGAACAGCGTTTCCCAGGTGGACTGATGCTTGGCCATGATGATGGCTGGCCGGTCGGGGATATGCTCGGCGCCACTCACTTGATAATCGATTCGGCAGGTGACGCGCAGCCACCACAGGTTGAAGCGGCTCCAGTACTGGCATAGCCGGTAGCGCTGGTGGAAGGACAGGAAAAAACAAAGCACGATGAGCGACGCCACGATCCCCGTCGAGGCGAGCATGCCGAGGGAAAACAACAGCGAGCGTGGCAGGAGCGTCAGGTCGGATGCTGGAGCGGTTGTTGGCGCGGACATGCGGCAGGCTCGAAAATCATTCGGTCGAGTGGATGAGATAGGTCGCGATGGCAGCCAGATTGTCAAATACCAGGACATTGGCGCAACTTTCCGCTTCTCGTTCCAGGGTGCGGGCGCCCTTGCCGGTGCGTACCAGCAGGGGCCAGGCGTTCGCCGCCCGCGCCGCCCGGATGTCGCGCAGGCTGTCGCCGACCACGGGCACCCCCTGCAAGCTGAATTTGAGTCGCCGGGCGATTTCCAGCAACATGCCCGGGTGGGGCTTGCGGAAGGGATTTGCCTCGTCTACGTCCGGACAGAAAAACACCGCATCGATCAGACCGCCGACTTCCTGCGCCATCCGGTACATCTTCTTGTGAATCCGGTTGAGGGTTTCCAGATCGAACAGGCCGCGGCCGATTCCGGACTGGTTGGTGGCGACCACCACCCGATAGCCCGCATGGTTAAGGCGGGCTATCGCTTCCAGACTGCCAGGAATTGGCGTCCATTCGTCCGGGGATTTGATGTAGGCGTCGGAATCCTCGTTGATAACGCCGTCGCGGTCCAGAATGATCAATTTCATCGGTGTCGAATGATAGAGTTCCACCACAGGGGTAGAGTTGGGTAGGTTTCACGTGAAACATCGTCCACGGAAACCCCGGAGTCCACGGAAAGCACGGAAAACACGGAAGGGATGGAAAATCGCTTCCCAGTGTTTAGCCGTCCGTGTCTTCCGTGTCTTCCGTGGATCACGTCTTCAATCCTGCAGGCGCGAGAAATCCGCTACTCGCAGGAACAGGCTGCCCAGTTCGTTGAGCAGGGCCAGGCGGTTATCGCGCAGCGCTGCGTCCTCAGCCATCACCAGCACCTGGTCGAAGAAGGCGTCCACCGGTTCGCGCAGGCTGGCCAGCCGGGTCAGGGCGTCGCCGTACAGACCGGCCTCCATCAGCGGAATCGCTTCAGAGGACCGCTCCACCAGCCGTCCCGCCAAGGCCTGTTCCGCGTCCTCGACCAGCAGATCGGGCCGGACCTCGAACGGGAGCACTGTCTCCACCTTCTTGAGGATGTTGCGGATGCGCTTGTTGGCGGCGGCGAGGCTGGCGGCTTCCGGCAGTTCCCGGAACGCACCGACCGCCCGCACCCGCCGGTCGAAATCCAGTGGCCGGGTCGGGCGGCAATCCAGCACCGCCTCGAACGCATCCGGGCGCACGCCCTGATCCAGATAATAGCCGCGCAGGCGCTCCATGACGAACTCGAATAGGGTCTCGACCGCATGGCCGGCGCGCAGGGCCGGATCGAAGCCGGCGGCGGCGCGTTCCAGCAAGGTCAGCAAATCCAGGTCCAGTTGGCCCTCGATCAGAATGCGCAGCACGCCCAGGGCGGCGCGGCGCAGCGCGAACGGATCCTTGGCCCCGGACGGCGCCTGGCCGATGGCGAAAATGCCGGTCAGGGTATCGAGCCGCTCGGCCAGCGCCAGAGCGCGGCCGGTGGCGGTTTGCGGCAGCCGGTCGCCGGCGAAGCGCGGCAGGTACTGCTCTTCCAGCGCCTGGGCCACTTCCGGCGCTTCCTGGTCGTGCAGGGCGTAGTAGCGGCCCATGATGCCTTGCAGTTCGGGGAACTCCTGCACCATCTGGGTCAGCAGATCGCACTTGGCCAGCCGCGCCGCGCGCTCGGCCCCGTCGGGGTTGCCATGGCTGTGCCCGGCGATGAAGCGGGCCAGCGCTGCCACCCGCGCGCTCTTGTCGGCGAGCGTGCCCAGCCGCTGCTGAAACACCACATGTTTCAGATCGCTCATTCGCGCCGCCAATGGCTGTTTGCGGTCCTGGTTCCAGAAGAATTCGGCGTCGCTGAAGCGCGGGCGAATCACCCGCTCGTTGCCGGCTCGCACCTGCGCGGGATCGCGGCTTTCCAGATTGGCGATGGTGATGAAGTGCGGCAACAGCCGGCCGCGAGCGTCCACCACCGGGAAGTAGCGCTGGTTGTCCTGCATGGTGCTGATCAGCGCCTCGGCGGGCACGTTGAGGAAGCGCTGCTCGAAATTGCCGGCCAGCGCGACGGGCCATTCCACCAGCGCGGTCACTTCGTCCAGCAGTTCCGGCTTGATGACCGCCGCGCCGTTCAGTTGGGTGGCGACGGCTTCGGCCTGGGCGCGCACCGCGTCGCGCCGCTCGGCGAAGTCGGCGATAACCCGGCCTTCGCTGGCCAGTTGTCGGGCGTAGTCGGCGGGGGAATTCAGGCGGATCGGTTGCGGATGGTGGAAGCGGTGACCGCGGGTTTCCCGACCGGCCTCGGCGCCAAGAATCGTGGCCGGAATCACGTCGTCGCCGAACAGCAGTACCGCCCAGTGTACCGGGCGCACGAATTCGTCGTCGCGGTCGCCCCAGCGCATCCGCTTGGGGATCGGCAGACCGGCCAGGGCAGCGAGCACGATGCCGGGAATCAGGTCAGTAGTCGCCGCGCCCGGCTCGACGCTAAGGTGGATGAGCCAGGCGCCCTTGTCGGTCTCCTGCCGTTGCAGGTCGGCGACGGTGACGCCGCAGGACCGGGCAAATCCCTCAGCAGCCCGGGTCGGCTTCCCGTCCGGGCCAAAGGCGGCGCTGAACGCCGGGCCACGCCGCTCGAGCTGGCGGTCGGGCTGACGCACAGGTAACCGCTCGATCAGCGTTGCCAGCCGGCGGGGAGTGGCGAAACGATGGATGGCGCCGCTGGCCAGACCCGCTTTTTCCAGGCCGGCGCGGATGCCCTGCTCGAACGCTTCCGCCAGCGTGGACAGGGCCTTGGGCGGCAGCTCCTCGGTGCCGATTTCGATCAGCAGATCGCGGGCGTCGGTGTTAGCCATGGGCCGCCTCCATGCCAGTGGTCGCCGGTTGCCGCGCGCACATCGGGAAGCCGCGGGCGGCCCGGGCGTCGTAATAGGCCTGCGCCACCGCCCGCGCCAGGGAGCGGACCCGCAGGATGAAACGCTGGCGCTCGGTGACCGAAATGGCCTTGCGGGCATCCAGCAGATTGAAGGTATGGGAGGCTTTCAGGGTCATTTCGTAGGCGGGCAGGGGCAGGCCGAGTTCGATCAGTCGCTGGCTTTCGGCTTCGCAGGTATCGAACGCAAGGAACAGGGCGGTGGCGTCGGCGTGCTCGAAGTTGTAGGTGGACATTTCCACTTCGTTCTGGTGGAACACGTCGCCGTAGGTGACGCAGCCCAGCGGGCCGTCGGTCCACAGCAGATCGAACACGCTTTCCACGCCCTGCAAATACATGGCGATGCGTTCCAGACCGTAGGTGATCTCACCGGTGACCGGCTTGCAATCCAGCCCGCCAACCTGCTGGAAATAGGTGAACTGAGTGATTTCCATACCGTTCAGCCACACCTCCCAGCCCAGGCCCCAGGCGCCGAGCGTCGGCGATTCCCAGTTGTCCTCGACGAAGCGCACATCGTGGATCAGGGGATCGAGGCCGAGTTCCTTCAGCGAGCCCAGATAGAGGTCCTGCAAGTCCAGCGGCGAGGGTTTGATGACCACCTGATACTGATAATAGTGCTGCAGGCGATTGGGGTTCTCGCCGTAGCGGCCATCGGTGGGGCGGCGCGACGGCTGCACGTAGGCCGCGCTCCACGGCTCGGGGCCGATGGCGCGCAGGAAGGTGGCGGGGTGAAAGGTCCCTGCGCCCACTTCCATGTCGTAGGGTTGCAACAGCACGCAGCCCTGGCGGGCCCAATAGTCCTGCAGGGCCAGGATCAGCCCCTGAAAAGTCGAAACATCGCGCACGAGCGCCTCCAAAAGCCGAAGGGGACGAAGTATAGCCGGCGAGGCGGGAGGATTCATGTGTTGACAGTTGATACATTCCCCCGTCGCGGCGGATCACTCCCCCGACTGCAGCAGCGAGCCCCGCTCCCGCGCCTGGTGGACGGTAGCCAGAAACACCCTGATGCCCAGGCCCAGATAGCCGGCGTTCAGCAACAGCGCGTACAGCAGATAGTCCAGCCGGGCCGCATGCTCCAGCAGCACCGCCCGCATCCCCTCGAACACGTAGCTGGCCGGCAGCGCCCAGGACAACGGTTGCAGCCAGCCGGGCAGGGTGGCGACGGGATAATAAATCCCGCATAGCGGAGCCAGGGCGAAAATCGCTGCCCAGGCGATGCTTTCCGCGCCCATGCCATAGCGCAGCACCAGCGCCGAGACGAGCAGGCCGATGGCCCAGCCCATCAGCAGCAGGTTGAGAAAAAATCCCGCCAGCGGCAGGCCAAGGCCGAACAGGTTGAAGTCGTAGAACGGAATCGCCAGCAGGATGGCGATGCCGACGCCGAGCAGAGTCCGCACCAGGCTGATGGACATCAAGGCGAGGATCAGTTCGATGGGTTGCAGCGGGCTGATGAGCAGTTGCGCCAGGTTGCGGGCGTGCAGCTCCTCGAAGAACACCACCGACAGGCCCAGTTGGCTGCGAAACAGGATGTCCCACAGCAACACGCCCGCCAGCAGCAAACCCGTCGCCTGGCTCAGCACGTCGCTGTGGCCAGCCAGATAGCGGGTAATGAAGCCCCACAGGATCATCTGCACCGTGGGCCAGTAGGCCAGTTCGATGATGCGGACCCGCGAACTCCGCAGCAGATAGAGATAGCGCAACGCCAGCGCGCCGATCCGGTACAGGGAAATGCCGTTCATTCCACTACCTCGCCGCTTTGAATGCCCCGGGCGATGTCGAGAAACACTTCTTCCATGTCCTTGCGGCCATAGCGGTGAATCAGCTCGCGCGGCGTGCCGGTGGCGACGATACGGCCTGCCCGCAGCATGACGACCTGATCGCAGAGCCGTTCCACCTCGCTCATGTTGTGCGAGGCCAGCAGCAGGGTCGCGCCGCTCTGGTGCTGATAATCGGTCAGAATGGCGCGTATTCGGTCGGCGGAGTCGGGATCGAGGGAGGCGGTCGGTTCGTCCAGCAGCAGGATTTCCGGCTGGTTCAACAGCGCCTTGGCCAGCGCCACGCGGGTTTTCTGGCCGGCGGACAGGCTGCCGTAGGGGCGCTGAAAAAAGGCGTCAATGTCCAGCTCCCGTCCCAGCGTCGCCAGCCGCTCCCGCACATGGCGCACGCCGTACAGCCGGGCGTAGACCGTCAGGTTTTCGGCGACGGTCAGCCGCTGCGGCAGGTCCACGTAGGGCGAGGAAAAGTTCATGCGCGGCAGCACCCGCTGGCGATGGCGCGGCACGTCCTCGCTCAGGATGCGAATCTGGCCGCCGGTCGGCAGCAGCAGGCCCAGCAGCATGGCGATGGTGGTGGTCTTGCCGGCGCCGTTGCCGCCCAGCAGGGCGCAGGTGGCGCCCCGGACGACGCTGAAACTGATGCCGTCCACGGCGCGTACTGGGCCGTAGTGCTTGCTGAGATCTTCGACCTCAATGGCGGGTGGTTCGGCCATTTCAACCCGCCGCTCGCGCCAGTCGCGGCAAATCGCCCGCCAACCCCATCGCCCGGCGGGCGATGAAGTTCTTGAGCGGTCCGGCGGTGTCAGTTAGATTCAGGCCGATATTGCGCAGCAGTCGCACCGGCGGCAGGCCATTGCCGAACAGCCGCTTGAAGCCGTCCATCATCCCCATCATCAACAGGTTGTCGCCCTTGCGCCAGCGCTCGTAGCGGCGCAGCACCTTGAGCGAGCCGAAATCGTGGCCGGCGGCGACTGCGTCCAGCACGACTTCAGCCAGCGTCGCTGCGTCCAACAGCCCCAGATTCACCCCTTGGCCGGCCAGCGGATGGATGACGCGAGCAGCGTCGCCGATCAGGGCGAGGCCGGGTTGGACGTAGGCGCGGGCGTGTTGCAGCCGCAGCGGGAAAGCGGCCCGGTGTCCCACTTCAACGATGGCTCCCAGGCGCTGGTCGAACGCTTCGGCGAGGGCCTCGGCAAATTCGGCTTCGTTCAGGGCCAGCAGCGCATCGGCCTGCTCCGGCGGGGTGGCCCAGACGATGGAGCAGCGCCCATCGGCCAGCGGCAGGAAGGCCAGCGGCCCGGTCGGCAGAAAGCGCTGCCAGGCGGTTTGCTGATGCGGTTCCGCTGTGCGGACATTGGCGACTATCGCAGTCTGGTCGTAACTCCAGCCGCTGGTCTCGATGCCGGCCAGTTGCCGGACTCTGGATTGCGCCCCATCCGCGCCGACCAGCAGCCGGGTGGTGAATTCGCGCCCGTCGCTCAGGCACACCCGCCAGCAACCGTTCTCCAACGCCTGGGCGGTGTCCAGCGTCGCCGGACAGAGCAACTCCACCGCTGGCAGTTGCCGCACCCGTTCCAGCAGGGCGAATTGAATCACCCGGTTCTCGATGATCCAGCCCAGCAGCGGTTCACCGATGGCGACGCTGTCAAAATGAATCTGGCCGAAACCGGTGGCGTCCCAGACATGCATATCGTGGAATGGGCTGACCCGCCAGGCGGCGATGCCGTCCCAGGCGCCGACGGCGGCGAAGATGCGCTGCGAGGCGTGGCTGATGGCCGATACCCGCGCGTCGAGTTCCAGGCCCGGCCGGATGCGGTCCAGTGGGGCGCCTTCCAGCAGGCCGATCTTCAAGTCGGCGTCGCCCAGCGCGCAGGCCAGCGCCGAGCCGACCATGCCGCCCCCGGCGATGAGGAGGTCGTAGTCAGGTTCAGTCATGAACAGTGGACAGTGGACAATGAGAATGATTTCGCTGTTCTACTCAGTGCCTCATCAGCGCCTCGATCTCGTCAACTTCCTTGGGCGCAGCAGCGGTCAATACTTCATTGCCTTCGGTGGTGACCAGCACGTCGTCCTCGATGCGTACGCCGATGCGTTGCCAGCGTTCGTCCAGTTCGGTTTCGAGATGGACTCCGAGCCGCGCCCAGTGAGCATCCAGGACTTTGCCGCCGGCGGGGATGTACAGACCGGGTTCGATGGTGGTCACCATTCCCGGCTCGAACAGCCGCCAGTCGTCGCCGGTTTTGTAATCGCCCACGTCGTGAACGTCCATGCCCAGCCAGTGGCCGGTGCGGTGCATGTAGAACGGTTTGTGCTGTTCCGCCTCGATCAGTTCCTCGACATCGCCCTGCAACACACCGAGCGCCGCCAGCCCCTCGGTCAACGTCCGCACCGCTGCTTCGTGCGGTTCGTTGAAGTGGCAGCCGGGGCGAACCTGGGCGATGGCCGCCTTTTGCGCAGCCAGCACCAGTTCGTAGATGGCGCGCTGCTCGCCGGAGAAGCGGCCATTGACCGGGAAGCTGCGGGTGATGTCGGAGGCGTAGCCATCCACTTCCGCACCGGCGTCAATCAGCACGATATCGCCGTCGCGCAGCAGGGCGTTGTTCTCGGTGTAGTGCAGGATGCAACTGTTGTCGCCGCCGCCGACGATGGACGGGTAGGCCCAGCCGGCTCCGTTGCGAATAAACGTGTACAGGATTTCCGCTTCGAGTTCGTATTCCATCCTCCCTGGCCGGCAGGCGCGCATCGCCCGCTGGTGCGCTTCGGCGGCGATCCGGGCGGATTCCCGCATCACCGCGATTTCCTCGGGCTCCTTGCGCAATCGCATGGCGTGCAGCAGATGTTCCAGGGCGACGAACGTGACCGGCGCGCGCACCCCCGTCCGGGCCTTGCCGCGCACCTGGTTGATCCAGCCCATCATCCGCTGGTCGAAGTCCGGGTTATAGCCGATGGCGTAGAACACCCGCTCGCGGTTTTCCAGCAGCGGCGGCAACAGCTTGTCAATCTCGGCGATGGGATGGGCATTGTCCACCCCGTAGCGCTCCATCGCGCCCTGCGGTCCGGCGCGGCGGCCGTGCCAGATTTCCATGTGAGGGTCGCGCTCGCGGCAAAACAGCAGGAATTCGTGCTCGCCGCCGGGCGCGAGCACCGCGATAGCCTCCGGTTCGGGAAAACCGGTCAGGTAATAAAAATCGCTGTCCTGGCGAAACGGGTGGTGGACATCGCGGTTGCGGGGTGTCTCCGGCGCGGCGGGCAACAGGGCGATGGAACCGGGTCCCATGCGCTCCAGCAGGGCGCGGCGGCGGCGGGCGAACACGGCGGCGGGGATGGCACGGGCGAGCATCGGCGGTTTCCGGTTCAGTGCAGGCGGCGCGGAGCGGCAGAACAGCGCAGATCCTCCAGAATCATCAACAGCCCGACCCGCAGGTATTCGACCACTTCGGCATAGGCGGTTTCATCGGCTTCGCTGCCCTCGTCGGTTTCGAAGCCGACCTGGGCGATTGCCGTTGCGTCGCGCAGAAATTCCCGGCTTTCCTCGGATAACCGGCCATGCTGCTCAACCTGACCCAGCCCCAGCCCGTACAGCAAACCCTGGCACCAGGCCCCCAGCGCGTCGGTCCGCCGGCGCAAGGGCGCGTCGTCGTCGGGTAGCAATGGGGTCACAGAGCCGTCGGCGGCGTTCAGTTGAGCAGCGCCAAATTCCAGCAGCTTGGCGAGGAGATCGCAAACCGGTTCGGTCAGTTCCGCACCCCCGGCCAGTTCCTCGCGCACCAGGACGAGCCAGCGGTCATAGTCGAGGGCGGGATCGGCGCAAAGAAGACCGCAGAGTAACCCGTGCAGTTCCGCCGGCTCGAACGGGTCGAGCAGGCGGGTCAGGCGTTCGAACAGAGATAAATGGGCGGTGGACATGCGATAAACTCCAGCGCTGGGGGCGGCGTAAGGCGCGATCATCCTAACATCCCACGCCCGGACTCCGAAATTGTGGCTGAAAAAGATAATTAAAATTGACCAGGTCGGAAGTGCCGCTCTATATTAATCGAATGGAAAATAATCCTTTTGATGAAGGCGAACCGCTGGTCGGGGCGAACGACCTCGACGAGATACCCGAAACGGTCGAAACCGTTGAAACCAACCTGATCATTCTTGCCGAACGGTTGGATCAACTGACGCAGTGGTGCGAGCACCTGGCGCGGGAGAACCAGTCCCTGGGCGAGCAGGTGGCGGCGCTTGAAGCCGAGCGTGATAGCCTGCGCGAGAAAAACGAACAATTACGCGCCCGCATCGACGCCATGATCGTGCGGCTGAAAGCTTTGGGGCAAAACTCATGAGCGAAGAAACCGTTAGTGTGGCCGTGCATCTGGCCGGTAACGACTACCGCTTCGCCTGTACCGCTGCCGAGCGGGAGGAGTTGCTGGAAGCCGCCCGCCATCTCGACCGGAAGATGCGGGAAATTCGCGATCGCAGCGGCAAGAACCTGGCTGTGGAATCCATCGCGATGATGGCCGCGCTGAATCTCAGTCACGAGTTGCTGCGACAGCAACTGCAGGCGGCTGAAACGGACGCCCGGCGCAACAGCCGCCTGCGGGATTTATTGCAAAAAGTTGACGCCGCCCTGAGCCAAGTCTCGTCAACAGAGTTATAATATATTCAAGTTGATTTGAGTTCGGGCGCTCCCTGCGGTGTTCGAGTAGTGGGTCGGGTAACCCCTTGATCCTAATTAATCTGGCCCAGGGTGGGCGGTTGTCGGCGTAAGTGTGCAGGTCCGCCTTGAGCGGAAAGCCTGATACGCCGCTCTGTCCCCCCACTTGAACCTTCTGGTTCAAGGGTAACGGCCCAAAACGGCACAGGCGGAGAGCGCCCTCCTGTTGGCCGTTCAGGCGATGCCATGGCGTCGCCTTTGTTTTTCCACTTCATTGCCCCGTGATCGAAGACCCACGCGAACTGCGCCAACGCCTGCGCGCTCTGCGCCGCGCTCTGTCCCCCGCCGAGCAACGCCAGGCGGCACTGGCGGTTGCCCGCCGGTTGGAGGACTGGCCAGCATGGACCGGCGCAGTCCGGGTGGCGGGTTACTGGGCCTGCGCCGGCGAACTGGACCCAGCCCCGCTGCTGGAGCGCGCCTGGGCCACCCGCCGGTCGGTTTATCTGCCGGTGCTGACTGGCGAATACTCGCTCCATTTCGCGCCGTGCTCACCCGGTACGGCTCTGTGTCGCAATCGCTTCAATATCCCCGAACCCGAGGTCTCACCGATGGAGTGGCTGGAGCCCTCGCGGTTGGATCTGGTGTTGACGCCGTTGGTGGCGTTCGACCGGACGGGGACACGCCTGGGCATGGGCGGGGGATTTTACGACCGCGCCTTCGCCTTCCTGCGCGATCCAGATTATCGCGGCCACCGCCCCATGCTGCTGGGGCTGGGCTATGAATTTCAGCAAACCGCCGAACTGGTGCGGCAAGCCTGGGACGTGCCGCTGGATGCGGTGGTTACGGAGGCAGCGCTGCACGTATTTTCTGTTGAAGCTTCGGTCCACACCGCCGTTTAACCACGCCCGTCCAGGAACATCCGATAGGCCGGATTTTCGGTTTCATCGCACCACGGATAGCCCAGTTCGTGGATGTATTCGACGAAGCGCGGCCGTTCCGCCTCCGGCACCTGAATGCCCACCAGCACCCGGCCGTAGTCGGAACCGTGATTGCGATAATGGAACAGGCTGATATTCCAGCCGTGCGCCATGCCGGTGAGGAATTTCAGCAGCGCGCCCGGCCGTTCGGGAAACTGGAAGCGGTAGAGAATTTCGTCGCGAATCCCCGGCGCGTGGCCGCCGACCATGTAGCGGACGTGCAGCTTGGCCATTTCGTTATCGCTCATGTCCACTACCGGATAGCCATGCTCGCGCAGGGCTTCGATGATCCGGTTCTTTTCCTCCTCGCCCTCGGTGAGTTGCACGCCGGCGAACACTCGCGCCTGGCGGGCGTCGGCATAGCGATAATTGAACTCGGTGATGGAGCGGCGGCCGATCACCTGGCAGAACTTGCGGAAACTGCCGGGCTGTTCGGGAATGGTCACCGCCAGCAGCGCCTCGCGGCGCTCGCCCAGTTCGGCCCGCTCGGCGATATGGCGCAGGCGGTCGAAATTGAGGTTGGCGCCGCAGTGGATCGCGATCAGATTCGCGTCGGTGATGCCGGTCCGTTCCACGTACCTTTTCAGACCGGCAGTCCCCAGCGCGCCGGCTGGTTCGGCGATGGAGCGGGTATCGTCGAAAATGTCCTTGGTTGCGGCGCAGATCTCGTCGGTGGAGACCACGATGACCTCGTCCACCAGTTCGCGGGCCAGCCGGAAGGTTTCCTCGCCCACCTGGCGCACCGCCACGCCGTCGGCGAAGAGGCCGACCTGATCGAGCGTCACCCGGCGGTCGTGCTTGAGGGCTTCGTGCATGGAGGCGGCGTCGTCCGGCTCCACGCCGATGATCTTGATG
Organism: Pseudomonadota bacterium; assembly: GCA_018262135.1. Classification (GTDB taxonomy): domain Bacteria; phylum Pseudomonadota; class Gammaproteobacteria; order Competibacterales; family Competibacteraceae; genus Contendibacter. The sequence continues at coordinate 14,708 of JAGTSD010000055.1, forward strand.
TCGGGCCGCAGAAACTTGACGTAGGCTGCGACCCCGGCGATGAGGCCACCGCCGCCCACCGCGATGAAGATCGCCCCGATGGGATCGGGATGCTGGCGCAGGATTTCCATGCCGATGGTGCCCTGACCGGCGATGACGTCCGGGTCGTCGTAGGGATGGATGAAGACCAGGCCTTTTTCCGCTTCCAACTGGCGGGCATGCTGGTAGGCTTCATCGTAGGTGTCGCCGAACAGCACGACCCGGCCGCCCCGGTCGCGCACCGCCTGGACCTTGATCGCCGGGGTGGTGCGGGGCATGACGATGGTGGCTTTCGCGCCAAGTTTCTGGGCGGCCAGCGCCACGCCTTGGGCATGGTTGCCGGCGGATGCGCAGAGGATGCCCCGCTCCAGCGATTCGCGCGGCAGTTTGGCGATCTTGTTGTAGGCGCCGCGCAGCTTGAACGAGAACACCGGCTGCAAGTCCTCGCGCTTGAGCAGCACCCGGTTGCTCAACCGCCGCGAAAGCCGGTTCATAACCTCGAGCGGCGATTCGATGGCGACATCGTAGACGCGGGCAGTGAGAATCTTTTGGATGTAATCGTGCATGAGGGTTGATCGGAATTCAGGGGGGAACAGTCCATGTCCATTGATGACATGAAAAAGCGTGCCGCCGAAGCGGCTCTGGAGTACGTCGAAGACCATGTGATTTTAGGCGTCGGCACCGGTTCGACGGTCAACCATTTTATTGAGGCTCTGGCCCGTATCAAGCACCGGCTCGATGGCGTGGTGTCGAGTTCGGAGGCGACCACGCAGCGATTGAAGGCGCACCGGATTCCGGTACTGGACTTGAATGCTGCCGGGCCGTTGCCGCTGTACGTGGACGGCGCCGATGAAGTGAACCGCCAGTTGCAAATGATCAAGGGTGGCGGCGGGGCGCTGACCCGCGAGAAGATCATCGCCGCCGCCAGCGAGCTGTTCGTCTGCATCGCCGATCAAACCAAGCGGGTGGATGTACTCGGGACGTTTCCACTGCCGGTCGAAGTCATTCCGATGGCGCGCAGCCACGTGGGGCGCGAGTTGCTCAAGCGCGGCGGCCAGCCGGTGCTGCGCGCAAACGTCATCACCGACAACGGCAACCTGATCATTGATGTC